>JBBPYT010000386.1:0-10981 GCA_038199665.1 Hyphomicrobiales bacterium | reverse complement strand
TTGGTATGACCGGATCCATTGTCGTGAGCGGTGCTTCAAGCTGGGCGTTGATCCAGTGCGCCAGGGCGTGGATATCCGGCGGCAGGGATGCGCCAGCCAGGACGAGTGCGTGCCCGTGTCGTTGCTGCAGGTCTCGCGCGATCGCTGCGATCCGATGCGCCACGTCGGGCGGCAGGCGGGGGTCGGGCAGATCGGCGCCGAGAGCGCGAGCCAGCGCGATGGCGACGTCGCCGATGACGTCGACCGATAGAACGAGCTTGTGGTCGGCGTTGGCTCCGGAAAGGGTCGGCGCAGCCTCGAGCGCGTAATAGCGCAGCATCGTTGTTGTATCGCGTCTGACGCGGCGGCGGTCGCTGAAACCCCGCGCGTTGCGGATCTGTGCAGGACCGGGGCCGAGCGGGTCGGCATCGAGCGTGAGCAGCACATCCAATTCGGCCCACCGTGGCAGTAGCGTGACGGCTCTGCCGAAGGCGGTTTGCGCGCCGCGCTCCGCGGAAACGTCCCGCAATGGATCGTGCAGATGCCATATGAGCTTCGGATAACGCTGTTTCAGTTGATCGATCTGCAGCAGCGCCGTGGGCGAGGTGAGGGGGCCAGTCAGGAGGCGCACGCCCTCGCCGCCCGAAGATGCCCAGGCCGCGAAACGACCTACGAGGGCGCTCTGCACCATCTGCCAGCTACTGATCTCCCCGCCCTTGCGCACGGCCTGAGAGCGGTCGGGATCGTAGAGCGAGAACACTGCAGCTTCGGCGAATACATCGGTCGAGCCCAGGCTCGCCGGATGCCGCGGGTTTCCCGAGATCTTGATCGGTCGGCCCTCGACGGAGGTGCAAATGACGCCCCGACCATAGCCGCCGAGCGGCAAGCACGAGGCGAATTCGAGCGGAATGCCCGGCACGAGGCGTTCCGGCATGCGCACGTAAGGCACGATCTCCTCGGCAGGCTTGCCGCATCCGGCCACGGCCAGTGCGATCTGGGTACTCAGAAGCTTGAGCGCGCTGCGCCGCGAAAACACCGGGTCGTGCTGGTCTGCGGCGATCGGAGGCGGCGCGGTCATCGGTGGCATACCGAACAATCGGTCAGGTGATCGATCCTGATGCCGTAATCCGCGAGCAGCTTGTGACCTTCTTCCATCTGATCCGCCGGCGGCGTCCAGTCGGTCGAGAAGATTTGCGAGAGAGGGCGCAAATTCTTGGCTGGATTGCGATGGCAATCGAGGCACCATTCCATGGTCAAGGGCGCGGCCTGGTACATGAGGGGCATCTGATTCACCGCGCCGTGGCATGTCGTGCATCCCACGCCCTTGGCGACATGGATGCTGTGGTCGAAGTACACGTAGCCCGGCAAGCGATGGACCCGCTGCCAGTGAATGGGCAGACCCGTGGCCAGACTCTCACGGACCGGCGCCAGCATTGCCGCATTGGTCCAGATCTGGGAATGGCACGTCATGCAGGTTTCCGTCGGTGGCAGGCCGGCGATCGAGGATTGTTCGACGCTCGTGTGACAGTAGCGACAGTCGAGGCCGAGTCCCCCGACGTGGTGTTGATGGCTGAATGGAATGGGTTGCTCGACCACGATGTCCTGGTCTGTCACGTAAGGCGATCGCGCGATGGCATAAGCCAGTCCCACAGTCATCAGGGGCAGGATCATCGCTGCCCCGATGACGCATCGCGCAACCGTATCTGCCGCCGGTCGAAAGATCTGGGGCATGCAATTCCTAGCCCGCGGCTGGCTCGTCCGAGCTCTTGCCCATTCAGAATTCGGAATGGGAGCAGAACAAGGAAAGTTCCGGTTCGGAACAGCATTCGAGCCACCGAGTTGCCCCGGCGCAACGTTTCGAGCGAGTGCTGATCCCGCGTGACCCCAAAAATCTGATGGCCGCGGCCGCTGCGCCGATCCACCAGTTGGTGGAAGGACGATGCACCAACGTCCTGGCTGCGACGGAAGGCCACGCGGCCCTTTCGCAAAGCCGGGCGGATGGGTGGCTGGGCCGAAGGAACCCTGCCCTATCGTCGGGGATTAAATGCTTACGCCTGATCCATGATCGGGGTTGTCGGCCAAAGCCGGAATCCAGGGCGCTTTTCGCATCGGCAGTCTCGGAGAAGTTCATGCCAGAGAGCGACAACTCGCGCGGGGCTGCATTGAGCCGTCGCAAATTTCTGGGCGTATCGGCTTCGACCGCAGCGCTTTCGTTGGTCGGAGACGCCGCCGGGGCATCGGGGTCGGCCCAGGAGGCTCCCTTGCGCGACCCGCGAGCCCTGATGGACACGGTTCTGAAGGTCAACGGCGTTCGGCACCAAGTGGCATTGGACGAACGCACCACGCTGCTGGACGCGTTGCGCGATCACGTGGGCCTGACCGGCTCCAAGAAGGGCTGCGACCACGGTCAGTGCGGCGCCTGCACGGTTCACGTTGCGGGCAGGCGCACCCTGTCGTGCCTGACCCTCGCCGTGGCGGTCGGGGGGGCGGAGGTGACCACCATCGAAGGCCTGTCCAAGGCCGATGGCGCGCTGCACCCCATGCAACAGGCCTTCATCGACAACGACGCCTTCCAATGCGGCTATTGCACCCCCGGACAGATCATGTCCGCCATCGGTTGCGTAAAGGAGGGCCATGCGCGATCGGACGACGAGATCCGCGAGTACATGAGCGGCAATCTATGCCGATGCGCCGCTTACCCAAATATCGTCGCGGCAGTCAGCCAGGCCAAGAACTCGATGGGAGGCTGAGATGGAGCCGTTCACCTATGAGCGTGCCTCCACGCCCGAACTTGCGAGTGGGTCGCTCGAATCGGCGCTGGCCCGCATGGGCAACGAGCGAACGGTACAGGGCCGCTGGCCGGCCGAATATTTGGCCGGCGGTACGACCCTGATCGACCTCATGAAGCTTGAGGTCATGCGGCCTCGCCATCTCGTCGACCTCGGCGAGCTGCGAGAAACGCACGGTTCCATAAAGGTTGGAGTCGATGGCCTCAAGATCGGCGCGCTCGCCACTATGGCGCAGACGGCCGAACATCCGGATATCGCTCGCAACTATCCCGTCATCGCGCAATCGCTCGTGCTGGCGGCGAGTGCGCAATTGCGCAACATGGCGACGCTGGGAGGCAATGTTCTTCAGCGGACGCGCTGCAATTATTTCCGCGACGTGAGCTGGCAGGCTTGCAACAAACGCAACCCCGGATCGGGCTGTGCGGCTCTCGAGGGCG
Organism: Hyphomicrobiales bacterium; assembly: GCA_038199665.1. Lineage (GTDB taxonomy): Bacteria > Pseudomonadota > Alphaproteobacteria > Rhizobiales > Beijerinckiaceae > Lichenihabitans. The sequence continues at coordinate 7,776 of JBBPYT010000386.1, read as the reverse complement.
TCAACCGGCTCCATGCTGTGCTCGGCGGCAGCCAGGACTGCATCGCCACCTACCCCGGCGACTTCGCGCAAGCCTTGACGGCTCTGGACGCGACCATCGAGGTCTTAGGTCCCAACGGGACGCGCACGATGGCCTTCGTCGACGTGCACAGGATGCCGGGGACGACCCCGAACATCGAAACCAATCTCGCACCGGGGGAGGTCATCACCGTCTTCAACGTCCCGGCCGGGCCTTGGACCCGGCGTTCGCTCTATCTGAAGATCCGTGATCGCCAGTCGTACGAGTTCGCTCTCGCCTCCGCGGCTGTGGCGCTCGACATGGCGGATGGCGTCGTCCGAGGGGCCAGGATCGCCCTTGGTGGGGTGGCGACCGTACCTTGGCGTGCCAGGGAAAGCGAAGCCATGCTCGCAGGCAAGAGCCTGGACGAGCAGGGCGCTAAGGCAGCCGCGCGCGCAGCCTTCGCCGACGCGAAGGCTCGCGAGCACAACGCCTACAAGATCGCGCTCGGTCAGGAAACGCTCGTCCGCGCTCTGCTGCAAGCCGCAACGATGGAGGCCTGAGATGAGCGTTGCCGCACCGGCTCCGAAAGCAAACCAGGGAGCGCCCGCGCCACGCTACGACGGCCGGGCCAAAGTCACCGGCGAAGCCCGCTATGCGTCCGACTTTTCATTTCCGGACGTCGCATATGCCTTTCTGGTCACCAGCGCCATCGCGCGCGGGCGCATAAGGTCGATGGATCTTGCCGAGGCACGCGCCATTCCGGGGGTCGTCGAGATCCTCACCCACGAGAACATGCGCGGGGAGGTCAAGAAAACTAAATTTCTGATGGACGGCGGACCCGCGTCGAACTCGGTCCTGCCTCTGGGCTCTCCGGAGATCGCCTATGGCGGCCAGATCATCGCCGTCGTCCTGGCCAACACCTTCGAGTCAGCTCGCGAAGCAGCCTACAGGGTGCGGGTCGAGTACGATAGCCAAACCCCATCCTCGACATTCGACGATGCAGGTACGAAAGCTCAGCCCGTCGCTGAAGTCAGCAAGCGACACGAGGACCCCGCCGTCGGCAACTTCGATCAAGCCTTCGCAACCTCGCCGGTGACGGTGGACGTGCACTACTCGACGCCGACGCAGCACCACAACCCGATCGAGCTGTTCACCACGACATGCGTGTGGTCGGGCCCCGAATTGACCATCTACGAGCCGAGCCAGAATGTGTACGGCATACGCGGCGGGGTGGCCGAGCAGCTGGGCATGGACGCGAGCCGGATCCGAGTCGTCAGCCCCTATGTGGGCGGCGCTTTCGGCTCGAAGGGGTCGCTCACTCAACGCACGGCATTGATCGCCGTCGCGGCGCGACGGCTTGGGCGGCCGGTGAAGCTCGTCCCCACGCGCAGCCAAGGCTTCACGATTACGACTTACCGGGCTGAAACCCGCCACCACCTGCGACTTGGGGCGACGCGCGACGGTAGGCTCCAGGCACTCTCCCATGACGGATACGAGGTAACGTCGCGACCCGATGCGTACAGCGTTTCGGGCACGGATGCTTCGACTCGAATGTATGCGGCGCCCAACATCGCCAGCAGCGTCACGATCGTGCGTGCCGACCGCGGGACGCCGGGGTTCATGCGGGCACCGGCCGAAACTCCGTACATCTATGCGCTCGAAAGCGCGATGGACGAGTTGGCTGTCGCGCTCGACATGGACCCGATCGAACTCCGCCGTGTCAACGATACGATGAAGGAACCGATCAAAGGCCTCCCTTACACCAGTCGGTCGGTAATGACCTGCTTCGATCAGGCCGCAAGCGCGTTCGGCTGGTCCAAACGCAACAAAACGCCCGGCTCCATGCGTGACGGCGATTGGTTGATCGGGTGGGGATGCGCCATGGCGTGCTACCCGACCCTGATGGCACCTGCGAGCGCACGTGTCAGATTGTTGCCGGACGGCACGGCGCGCGTCGAAACCGCCGCGCATGAAATTGGCAACGGCATCTACACCGTGGTGGCGCAGGTCGCCGCCGAGGGTCTCGGATTGCCGCTCGACAGGATAACGGTCGTTCTCGGCGACACGATGTGGCCGCCGGCCCCGGTGGCGGGGGGGTCGATCACCACTGCGAGCGTCTGCTCCGTCGTGGCTCAGGCTTGCGACGCCATCCGGGCGAAATTGACCGATGGGACCGACAACCACGATCTGGTCGGGTTGTTGAACAAGAAGGGTCCAGGCGCCATAGAGGAATATGCCGAATGGGTTCCCCACGGGGCTAAACCAGGCGCCCTGCAGGCCTTGTACAGAGGCTCCGCCATGCCGGTTGGCGGTGCCAGGCTGGAAGACCGGATTCAGTTCGCCTTTGGCGCCGAGCTCGTCGAAGTCCGCATTCAGGCGCGCACCAAGGAGATCAAAGTCCCCCGCATGGTCGGCGCGTTCGCGGCTGGCCGGATCATGAATACGCGGACCGCACGGAGCCAGCTGATGGGCGGAATGATCTGGGGCATCGGCTCTGCCCTGCACGAGGAAACCGAGATCGACCGCCGCGCGGCACGTTACGTCAACACCAACCTCGCAGATTACCTCATCCCGGTGAATGCGGATGTGGTGAACGTCGATGTGATCATGGTCCCGGAAGAGGATAAGCTGGTGAATCCGATCGGTGTGAAAGGCATCGGCGAGATCGGCATCGTCGGCACGGCGGCCGCCCTGGCGAACGCCGTCTTCCATGCGACGGGACAACGCATTCGCGACCTCCCGCTACGGATCGACGATCTCGTCGCGATCTCTTGACGAGGATTGTCGGAAGACCGGCCGCCGTCCAAAATGCGTTAGGGCCATGTGGTCTCAGACGAAGAGCGACCGCAGCTGGCCGATCAGGAAGGAGCGCCGTGTTTCGGTGAGCTTGGCCAGGAAGGTCTCGGCCCATCGGTCGATGTCGTTCTTCTCGATCCGTTCATACATCGAGGAGTAGCGGGCTCGGCGTTCCTCGAGGGGCATCTCCAGCGCCGCCCGCATGGCTTGCGCCATGCCCTCGGTTTCGTGCGGATTGACGATGAGCGCGGCGTCGAGTTCCGCTGCCGCTCCGGCAAATTGCGACAAGACCAGCACTCCCGGATCTTCCGGATTCTGTGCCGCCACGAATTCCTTGGCGACGAGGTTCATGCCATCGCGCAACGGCGTTACGAGAGCCGCGGCCGACAGCCGGAAGATACCTGCGAGCGCTGCGCGCGTATAGGAGCGGTTGATATAGCGGATCGGTGTCCAGGCGGCTTCGCCGAATTGGCCGTTGACCTCGCCGACGAGCCCGTTCACCGCTTTGACCATGTCGCCATATTCGGGGATTTCCTCCCGGCTCTTCGGCGTCACCTGGAGAAAGACAACGCGGTTGCGCCATGCAGGCTCGGTCTCGAGAAAATGGCTGAAAGCCTCGATGCGATGGATGATACCCTTGGAATAATCGAGCCGGTCGACCCCGAGGAACAGCTTCCGGCCGGCCAAGCTGTCGCGCACCTCTCGGGTGAAACTCGTTTGCTCCGATTCTTCGGCCAAGCGCGCATATTCCTGCGTCTCAATGCTCACCGCGAAGGCCCCGATCCGAGTGACGCGCCCTTCCAGGGCGTAGGCGGTTCCATCCCGACTGACGTGAGCGCCGCTCATGGTGAGATAGCGGCCGTAGTTGTTTCTGTCGTTCTCCGTTTGGAAGCCGACGAGGTCGTAGTGGCTCAGGGCTCCGATACTTTGCTCCTGCCGCGGAATCGTAAACAGCAGATCAGGCGGCGGACACGGAATGTGAAGGAAGAAGCCGATTGGATTGTTATGGCCGCGCGAGCGCAGTTCTCGAGCAAGCGGAATCAGGTGATAGTCGTGGACCCAAATCACGTCGTCCGGCTGCAGCAGCTTGGAAAGGTGATCGGCGAAGAGGCCGTTGACACGCAAGTAGCCGGTCAGATCCGAACGGCTGAACTCGGCCAGATCCACCCGATAGTGAAGGATCGGCCAGAGTACGCGATTGGCAAAGCCGTTGTAGTATTCCTGGTAGTCGGCCGGCTGCAGGTCGGTGACCACATAGGTCACCTGTTCGCGCTGAACCGTCGTAGGCTCGACGTTCGGGTTCTCGTCGACCTTCCCGCTCCAGCCGAACCAGAGCCCGGGCCGGTTCTTCAGTGCGGCATGAACCGCCACCGCCAACCCTCCCGGCGGCGGCGGCTGCCCCGGCTCCGGAACGGTTACCCGGTTGGAGACGATTACAAGTCGTGGCACCAGGCGTCCTCCCAACTCTGAGACAGGCGCATTGCGGTGTTGATTATGCCTGCCATCGAGTAGGTCTGCGGAAAATTACCCCAAAGCTGGCCGGTCACCGCATCGAGATCCTCTGAAAGAATGCCGAAGGCGTTCCGGTGCGACAGGATATCGAGGAAGCGTTCGCGTGCTTCGTCCCGCCGGCCGATCTGAGCAAGAGCATCAATGTACCAGAAGTTGCAGACCAAAAAGGCTGTTTCGGGAAGACCGAAGTCGTCCTCCGCCGTATAACGCATAATGCGCCCGCCTCGCATCAGTTCACGGCCGATCAGATCGCAGGTCCTTACGAAGCGGGGATCGGTGGCCTGGAGCAAGCCGAGTTCCGGCAAGAGCAGCACACTGGCATCAAGGTCCGGCAGACCCCAGGCCCCGACGAGTGCTCCACGTTCCTCATTCCATGACTCGTCCAGGATGCGACGCCTCAGCCGGGCGGCTTCGCTGGTCCAGATGCCGGCCTCGGTGCGCAGCCCAAGCCGTGCCGCGATCCGCGCCAGGCGATCGCAGGCGACCCAACACAGCGATGCCGAATAGGTGTGTACGCGTTGCCGTCCCCGGTACTCCCAAATGCCCGCGTCGGGTTCGAAGGCGAACTTGGCCGCTTGTCTCCCGAGCTGTTCGAGCCGTCGGAACAATGCTTCGTCGCCCATTTTCGGTAGCCGCTCGTCGACGAACATCTGTGTGGCTCCGAGCACCACACTGCCGTAGACGTCGTGCTGCACCTGGGTCACCGCGGCATTGCCGACACGAACCGGCTTGTTGCCCAGAAAGCCGTCGAGGTCGGCCGCGATCCACTCGTCGAGGGGCGTGCCAGGGATGATGCCGTGCACGGGCTGCAGGTAAGTGTTCTGGTCGAGGGCGATGTTGGTGATGTAGTTGATGTAGGATTCCATGGTTTGGGTGGCGCCGAGCCGATTCAGCGCATGCACCACGAAGAATGCATCGCGCAGCCAGCAGAAGCGGTAGTCCCAATTGCGGGTCGATCCCGGAGCTTCGGGGACGGATGTCGTATGCGCCGCCACGATGGCGCCGGTCTCCTCATAAGAGCACAGCTTCAAAGTGATGGCGGCGCGGCTCACCGCCGTCTGCCACTCGTACGGCAGGGCAAGGTAGCGCACCCAATCGAGCCAATAGTCGCGCGTTCGGTCCTGGAACTCGCGCGCCGTCGTGTCGAGCGCGCTGCGGAACGGCTCGTCAGGACCGAAGATCAGCGTGACCGTGCGATTCAGCGCGAAGCTGGTTTCGTGCTCGATGTAGGACAGGGGTGCGTCGGTGGTAAGCCGGATCACGTCGGCCCCGCCCATGTAGCGGATGTGGTTGGAGCCGCTCGCCTTCTCGGTCACCTTGCGGCCGTAGTCGTGCGTTGGGCGGACCCGGATGGTGATGCGCGGCAAGCCTGCCACGGACTCGATGCGCCGCACGATCTGGGAAGGCCGGAAGATGCGCTCGTATTGCTTGAAGCGCGGCATGAAGTCGGTGACTTTGACGATGCCGCCTTGGCTGTCCTTCAACGTTGTTTCGACGATCGCCGTGTTGCGTAGATAGCAGGCGTTCGATTCCACCTGGTCTGCCAGGACGACGTCGCAGAAGCCTTTTTCCTCCTCACCCGCAAGCAGCCGTGAAAACACCGGGTCGGAATCGAAACGCGGCGAGCACCACCAGACGATCCGGGCATTGGTGTCCACCAACGCCGCAACGCGGCAGTTTCCGATCAAGGCGTAATCGAGGTTGCGCGGCGTCTTCATGCGGTCACGGTCTCCGAATCGATCATTGCCGTCAGCCAATTCCGAACGGCGGCGGGGTCACGAAAGGTTCCGGTGGCGCCTGGCGCGAGGTAACCGACCGAATAGGCCAGTCCGTTCCGGGCCCTGACCGTGTCAAAACCCGGCCAATCCGTGACGTCGTCGCCGACGAATATCGGCCGTCGACCCTTGAAGGCGTCCTGTTCCAGAAAGCGCTCGATCGCAACGCCCTTGTTGAAGCCGGGGCGCTTCAGTTCGAACACGAAATGTCCGGGCAGGATGCGAATCGACTGATCCCGGCGTGCCTTGACGAAGGCGTCCAGCGCCCGCTTGAGAGCCGGTCTGCTTGCGGGAGTCGAACGGTAATGGACCGCAAACGAGAACGCCTTGTTTTCGGCCAGCGTGCCCGGAAAGCCCCGCAGGAGTTCAACGAGATCCGCCCAAGCATCGGAGGGCAGAACCGGGGAGGCCGCGACGCTGCTGTCCTGGCCGGAGTCGAAACGGAACTCCGCGCCGTGGACGCCGCTGGCCTTGAGCCGTAACGGACTGAAGAGACGGTCCAGGTCTTTGATCGTTCGCCCGCTGACCAGGGCCAGGGCTCCTTCGAACCGACGTTCTGCGATCTCCAGATCGCGAATCAACGATTGGGGCACCACGACGGCGTCGGGGTTCGGCGCGATATCGATCAGTGTACCGTCGACGTCCAGAAAAAGGCCGAATTCTCCTAGAGACTGCTGAGTGTGCATCGGCTGTTCCGCTCGGGCCACGGTCCATGGATCATCGCATTCGGCACCGCACACTGCAGGCGCAAAACGTCGACTGCATCGCATAGTTCCACAGCCGAGTTCCAGCTGGAAATGGTGCAGCGCGGAACCAATCGCTAATAGCAGCGTTCAGGCTTGGACGCATATTGTCGTTTCTCCAGCCCAGAGATGCCAGCATGAGAATCGCTCAGATCGCTCCGCTTATGGAAAGTGTACCTCCCCGGCTTTATGGGGGAACAGAGCGCATCGTCTCATGGCTCACGGAGGAACTGGTCAGGCAGGGGCACGATGTAACATTATTCGCGAGCGGAGATTCGATAACTTCTTCTAGTTTAGTTGCTTGTACTTCCGAGGCGATACGCCTTTCGGAAACAATGGTAGACTATATTCCTCATTACACCATTATGGTCGATCGTGTGCACCGGTTGGCGCAGGCGTTCGACATCTTGCATTTCCACATCGACATGTTCCACTTCCCGCTGTTCCGCGGTCTGGAGGGACGCACCGTGACGACGCTGCACGGGCGTCAGGATCTACCCGATTTGTGGCCGTTCTACCGCGCTTTCCCCAAGATGCCGCTCGTGTCCATTTCGGATGCGCAACGCGCGCCAATCGCGGACGCGACCTTCGCGGGCACCGTTCTGCACGGGCTTCCAGCCGACTTGCATAGGCCGAATTTGGACCCGCGTGGCGGCTACCTGGCGTTTCTGGGGCGGATCTCTCCCGAAAAGCGCCCCGACCGGGCTATCGAGATCGCACGGGCGCTCGGCATCCCGCTCAAGATTGCCGCCAAGATCGACAAGACCGATGAAAAATACTTCCGCGAGACCATCCATCCGCTGCTCGACGGCCCCGGCGTGGAGTTCGTCGGAGAGGTGGACGAGCGCAGCAAGACGAAATTCCTCGGAGAGGCGCGGGCCTTGTTGTTCCCGATCGATTGGCCGGAGCCCTTCGGCCTCGTCATGATCGAAGCCATGGCCTGCGGCACT
>JBBPYT010000385.1:0-4478 GCA_038199665.1 Hyphomicrobiales bacterium | reverse complement strand
GAGCGGAACCCACGAACAACCGCAGCAACGGTCAGTTCTTCATTGTAGCAAGGAACAAGGACGGCAATTCGCGCGTCGCTTGCCTGCGCCATCGGCAACGAAGGATGCAGAGGATCGGACCGATCCGAAGGGCCCCGCCCACGGAATTCCTGTTGCGGCGACGCTGTGCTTGCATTCATCCGGTTGCAACCTTGCTCGATTAAGATTTTACGGGAGCAGCCAAAGCTAGACCGCGGACCATAGGATCAGCTTTCTCCACACCGCCTCTACTTACCGGGGTAACTATTGGGAGATTTAACATCTGAACACCACAGCCCCGTGTAGCAAGTGTCGACGCAATCAATTTATATTGCAACACCAATCCAGCGTCAACGCAGTCTGTTGTAGCAGAGACAGAGTAGCAGCTTCCCGGCCGAGACGAGCCGGCCAATTAGGGGAAGCGCCCATCGGGTGAAAGATTGCTGCCATCAGGAAGCATTAGACTTTTTAGGGCAGGTGGGTCTTCGCGGCTAACTCCAGTACCGATTAAGTGCATTTGCGGGGAGGTGGGGGCAAGCGCAGGTTCAGACGGGGGTTCCGCTTGGATGTGTGCCCTTGTACTGCCCTGTAATTGCTGTCGGAGGGCATTCTGGCCCAAGTTGTTCCAAACCGAAATCCGAGGCCACGTGTCCGGTCGTAAGCGTTACTGCGCTGCAGCCCGCCGGGTTCGGACAAGGCGGCCTCTCGCCTTTTTCGACCATACTGAAGCAGCTGCCTGCGTTGGACGTCCGTGCCTCGGTGTAAACCAACACCACCTCGCCCGAGGCGGATCTGAGCCCAGTCGGCCATCGGCTCAATTTCACGCGACTATGGTGCCCATCGGTGCTACAGACCTCTTGCTCGTTCTGCGCGGCAGTACGGTCCGCCCGGAATCGAGCGGAGAAGGACCGAAATGGCAGGCAATGGCCATGGTCGCCAGTATCAATCCGTGATGAGAAACCAAAAACCAGACGATTTCAAACGCAAGGTGTTTGCTGTTGCACCTATGATGGATTGGACCGACCGGCATTGCCGCGTCTTCCATCGGATTTTGTCGCGGCACGCGTGGCTGTATACCGAAATGGTTACGTCGGCTGCCGTCATTCACGGTCCGCGGGCGCGACTACTCGGGTTCGATCCGTCCGAACATCCGGTTTCGGTGCAGTTGGGAGGCTCCGACCCCGACGAGCTCGCACGCGCGGCGAGGATTTGCGTCGAATTCGGCTACGACGAGCTCAATCTCAACGTCGGTTGCCCGTCCGACCGCGTTCAGAACGGTCGCTTCGGCGCATGCCTCATGCGCGAACCGGTCCTGGTCGGGCGTTGCGTGGCAGCCATGAAGGCCGCGGTCGGGCTGCCTGTTACGGTCAAATGCCGGATCGGGGTTGACGACCAGGAGCCGACTGAGGCGCTCGGCGCGCTGGTCGACGAAGCCGTTGCGGCCGGTGTCGACGGCGTGACCGTTCATGCGCGCAAAGCCTGGCTTCACGGACTTTCTCCCAAGCAAAACCGTGATGTCCCGCCTCTAAACTACGGGTTGGTTCACGATTTGAAGCGCCAGCGGTCAGACCTGTCGATCTCGATCAATGGCGGCATTCGGACGATCGAAGAGGCCGAAGACCACCTGGGCCATTTGGATGGCGTGATGCTCGGCCGGGCCGCCTACCAGAACCCCGAACTCCTGCTGCAGGTCGATCCGCGCCTTTTCGGAACGCCGGCCCGAGTGCCGGACAGCTTCGAGGCGGTCGAGCGCTTCATGCCCTACCTGGAGTCCCAGCTCGCGAAAGGCGTGAGGCTGCACGATATGACGCGGCATTTGCTCGGTCTTTTTGCGGGTGTGCCGGGTGCCCGAGCCTGGCGGCGCCATCTCGCTACGGAGGCACCGAAGCCCGGTGCCGGCTGCTCGGTGCTGCGCGAGGCGCTGGCGCTGTTGCAACCGTTTGCCGCCGCGCAGGAGCGGGCTGCCTGAGCAGGCCCAAAGGCGGACATTCACCCTCCAGCGCGACAGCGATCGCTCATTTCCCGCGCATGACGAGCTTATCGTTCGACACGGTGAAACTCGAAAGCCCGTCCAGGAAGCTCATTCCGAGCAGGTTCTCATGCAACGCGCCCGGGCGCGCCACCAGGGCCTTGACGTCCCGCTGCGTGATCGGACCGATGGAAAGACGCGGAAGGACGGTTTCGGCTGCCAGCGTTCTGCCGTTGGCCGTGGCGACCTCCACGTCGAACGTTAAACGGTCGAGAGGAATCCGCGCCTTCGACGCATCTTCAGCCCGCAGCACCACCGCGGACGCGCCCGTATCGAGCACGAAGGCAATCCGCCGGCCGGAGACCGCACCGTTGACGACGAACTGGCCGTCCGGACGGCGGATGACGGTCACCTCCTTGTAGCCGGTTTCGATCGCGGTGCCGGGCACCAGCATCGCCATGACGCGGTCCGCGACGTCGCGGAGTTCGTACCGGTATGCATATCCCGCCAGGGCGATGAACAGCGCTGCGATCCAGAAGGCCATTGCGCCGAATGCGGCCTTGAAGTTGCCGCGAAACAGCTTGGGCACGGTCACCGCAAAGTAGGTGCCCAACACTCCATAAAACATCAGGTCCGCCCAATCCGATCGGGTCAGTTCCCCCCAGTCCACGCCGGTCACCCCAGACTACGCCGACCCTGAGTCCGGCCCCGCACGGAACCGCGTCGGTCAACGACCGACTGCGGTACGACAATCGGATGCACGCCGCCGGTTCGTTCGGCCTGCGGCGGCGATGCGCTCGGCACGGGATTGGGCGAGTCGCACCGGCAACGCCGCCATGATCGCCAGTCGGTCCGGTTCGGTGAGAAATGGCCAGCGCTGGATCTCGTCCAAGGTTCGGCCGCAACCCTGGCACAGGCCGGAAGGGAGATGCATGATGCAGATCTTGACGCAGGGGGTCGACTCCTTCATTTCGCTCCACATCGGATAGCTTGCCTCGAACCAAGATCGTGGTTCGCTGGCGCTTTTCCTAGCCCAGCCCGGGCGAGACAAGAAGAGCCAACAGGAAGGCAATTTCGGATAGCTGCTGCGCCGCTCCGGACACATCGCCAGTCTGCCCTCCGATCTGCTTTCGCGCCAGACGGGTCAGCCACAAGCTCGCTGCCGCTGCGGCCGCGCAGGCGAAGAGCCCGCGCAAGACGCCAATCCCGGCCAGAGCCGGGCCGATCGCTCCCAGCAAGGTCGCGAGGCCAAGGGCGGTCAAAATGGCAGATCTCGACGGGGTGCCGACTGCATGAGCCAGGCCGTCCGTTCGGGCCGTAGGCAGCGCCGCCAGGGGCAACAAGCCGAAGCCTCGCGAGGCTGCCCCGACCGCGATCAAGGCGGCCGCCCCGCCGCCCAGGCCGTAGCGTTCGATGAGAGCCGCCAGAGCTCCGGCACGCACCAGCACCGAGAGGACCAGCGCCAAAGCACCGAATGTGCCGATGCGGCTATCGCGCATGATGTCCAGTTTGCGCTGTTGGGTGTAGCCCCCTCCGAATCCGTCGGCGATGTCCGCCAGACCGTCTTCATGCAGGGCGCCGCTGCTAGCGATGACCACGGTGAGCGCCAGCACGGCTGCGATCCAGGGCGGCAGGCCCAGAACAAAGTCGAAGATGGTGAGGCCGACGGCTCCGACACCGCCGAGCACCGCGCCTGCCAGGGGCGCGACGCGCGCAGCACGTCCAAAGTCCTCCATTTTGCAAGTGCCAGGCCCAAGCGCCCGATTTGGCAGGGGCAGACGCGAGTAGAATCGCAGACAAACCAGAACATCGACCGCGAGAGCGCGCGGCAAGTTCAGTAAAGCTGCGGCCGAGCGAGGGGCAACCATGCGCATAAAGCGTTGATGCGGTCTTCTGCGCTGTCTGTCGAGATGGCAAACGCGACGCAACGCAAGTGCCGTGGGGTCGGCCTGATCGCGACCACCACGTTCGCGCCGATCGAACGCTCGCTTTGCACATTCTGCACGAACCGCTAAGCACAAGCTTTTGCGAGGCGCGTCTTCTATGAGCAGCACTGGGTTACCGTTTGACGACATTCGCGCCCTGGTGGCGCGTATGCCTCAACTCGATGAGGATGCAGCGCGGGCGATCCGGATTCGTGACCTTGATCTGACCAAACCGCCGGGTTCTCTCGGCCGGCTCGAGGACCTCGCTGTTTGGCTCGGCGCCGTGCAGGGCAAGGCGGAGCCGGCGATCGAGCGCCCGCTGGTGGCCGTCTTTGCCGGCAACCACGGTGTGACGGCACGAGGCGTCTCTCCCTACCCGCCGTCGGTCACTGCCGCGATGGTAGCGAATTTCGCGGCCGGAGGTGCCGCCATCAATCAGATTTGCGCCCAGTCGGGTCTCGGGCTCAAGGTCTTCGAACTCGCGCTCGACATTCCCACGCTCGATATTGCAGCGGAAGCCGCGATGGACGAGGCGGGTTGCGCGGCCACCATCGCGTTCGGCATGG
>JBBPYT010000384.1:0-3953 GCA_038199665.1 Hyphomicrobiales bacterium | reverse complement strand
TCCCCTGCCCTGCCGTATCGAACGATACCGCCTGAACCTTCTTTCGGGCCTCTACGGCCTCCGCAAGCGCCTGAGCATCCGTTCCCTCTGGCGTGGCTAGTCGAAAGGTCAGTCGTAGGGGTCGAAAGCCGGTCCATCATAGCCGAACCGATCCGGGGCCGGTCGAAACGAGCGCGGGCCATAGAACCCGTTACGCCGGAACGGGCGCGGACCATAAAACCCATCACGTTCAACGACGACATCTTGAAAGACCGGACGGGGCCTGTACACCACTGGCCGCTCCACAACGACCTCTCGAATTATCGGGCGCGGCCGATAGACGATTGGCCGCTCTACGACGATCTCGCGGACGACGGGGCGGGGCCTGACAACTCGCCTCTCAATTACCGTGCGCCGCGTAATGACGGTCGTAGGCTCATCATAATCGTAGCCGTAGCCCGTGGCATGAGCGGCCGTGGGGGTTCCGGACAGGGCAGCACCGAGCGCGAGCGCGGTAATTCCGCCAAGTGCGATCTTCCTCATTATCAAACTCCCGTAGAGAAAGCGCCGCGCCCACCGAAACCAATTCCCCGCTCGCAGCAGCGGTTGCATGGAGACGCAAAATGTCTCGATTCGACTTAGCCGCAGCCAGCACAGATCAACCCATACGCCCACGGACCGGAGGCGGAAGCTGACCAGGCCGAGCCCAGGTGCTCCGTGGGAGTGTCGCGATGCTGTACCGCCGCGCGCTCCGCGTGCAGCCGAGCACCGAGGCCTCGGGGTCATTCCCCCTTGGACTTCGGCCGCCCCACCGCGTTCTGCTCCGTCCAATCCGGGCGAACGTCGATCGGCCTGGCGCCGCATGCCGAGCACATGATCCTTTGCCGGGTTGCCGGCACTTCATACCAATCGGGCAGCACGTCGACGTTGACGCTCGACTCGCGGCCGCATCCGCAGCTCGCAGCGATCGATCGAACCCCGTGGCTTCGCATGTTGCCCAGGTTCATAGCGGGGCCGGTGTAGCGGGTCACGAGGACGCGCGACCCATCAGATCTTCGACGATGAGCGTTTCTTCATCCCGACTGGCTTCCCTGCGAGACAGGTGAGTGACGAACGATAAAAGTCGCCATACCATACGCTCGCGGCGTTTTGAGTAGGCAGTTGGAACATCCATGGCCCCCAGAGCGAACTGGAAAGGCTACCTGAAGCTTTCCCTCGTTTCGTGCGCCGTCGCGCTCTATCCAGCATCCAGCACGGCGGAGCGCATCTCCTTCAACACGATCAATCGCAAGACGGGCAACAAGGTCAAGCGCGTCTACATCGATCCAGACACCGATGAGGAGGTCGGCAGCGAAGACCAGGTCAAAGGCTATGCGGTAGCCAAGAACGAGTTTGTCCTGATCGAGGACGAGGATCTCGCAGCGGTCAAGATCGATAGCTCGCGAACCATCGAGATCGAGAAGTTCGTGCCACGAGCCGAGATCGATCCGCGCTACATGGAAGTGCCCTACTACATCGCCCCGGAGGACAAGGTCGCGCAGGATCCGTTCGCCGTGATCCGGGAGGCGATGCGTGATGCCGATGTGGTGGGGATTGGCCGCGTCGTGATTTCGCGCCGCGAGCGCATCATCATGCTCGAACCGTTCGAACGCGGCTTGCTCGGCACCGTGCTGAGGTATGGCTACGAGGTCCGAGACGCGAAGGCCTATTTCGACGAGATCCCGGAGGTGGCTTTGCCGGCCGAGATGAAAGACCTGGCACACGTTATCCTCGACCGCAAAGCGGGTCACTTCGACCCGACCGAGTTCAAGGATCGCTACGAAGACGCGGTGGTTGATCTCGTGCGATCGAAACAAACCGGAACGCCTCTCCGCAGCTCTACAACGCCCCTAGCCCGGATATCTCAGTGCGCCCCGACGGCGCAGATCACCAGTGGAGGAGGGTTCCATCCAGATAGTTGTCGGTTGATCTGGTAGCTGGCAAGCGGGCCGGCCGGGAAACTGGCCGGGTTGAAGCCTTGCGACAAAGGCCGCCTTGGGCGGTTGAGCAATCCAGCGGGCCGTAATTCGAATTGAAGCCTGAGCAGGCCTCGAAAGTGAAGATGTGGATGCCGACCCGCCTGAGATTCGGGGAAGGCCGCGTGGAGCAGGGAAGCAACCGACACGAGCACCTGTTCCGATCCACCGGGGTAGTGGGCACGGCACGCTGGGAAGGTGGTCTGGGTCATCGGGGGAGGCCCGCTTCGGGCGGTGGTCGCGCCACCGACGTCGCTCCTGGCGGCGGCCCGAACGGGAGTCGGACAGGGTCGTAGGACCGTTGAGGCCGGGTAATGCCGGCGGAGGAAAGGACCCTGACTTCTGGTGCGCTTTCGAAGACGGTGACGTGAAGGTGATTGGCCATGAGCCTCGAAACACCCGAAAAGATCAGGAGCCTTCAGAGGAAGCTTTATTGCAAGGCGAAGGCGGAGCCTGCCTTCCGCTTCTACCTGCTCCACGACAAGATCTGCCGCGCCGACATCCTGGCCCATGCCTATGCGCTCGCCCGTGAAAACGGTGGCGCACCGGGTGTGGATGGGATGACGTTCGCCATGATCGAGGCGGCGGGCTTGGCGAAGTGGCTGGCGGGGCTGCGCGAGGACCTCGTCTCGAAGGCGTACCGGCCTGAGCCGGTGCGGCGCGTGATGATCCCGAAACCGGGCGGCGGCGAACGTCCGCTCGGCATCCCGACGATCCGGGACCGGGTTGCACAGACGGCTGCCAAGCTCGTCCTGGAGCCGATCTTCGAGGCAGACTTCGAGGACAATGCCTATGGCTATCGGCCCCGCCGCGGCGCGGCCGATGCGATCAAGGACGTGCACCGGCTGATCTGCCGGGGCTACACCGACGTCGTTGACGCCGATCTGTCGAAATACTTCGACACCATCCCGCACGCGGACCTGCTCAAGTCGGTGGCCCGCCGCATCGTCGACCGGAATGTGCTGCACCTGATCAAGCTGTGGCTCGTCACGCCGGTCGAGGAACGGGATGGCGACGGGAGCCGGCGAATGAGCGGTGGCAAGAGCAGCAAACGCGGCACGCCTCAGGGCGGTGTCGTGTCGCCGCTTCTGGCCAACCTCTACATGAACCGGTTCCTGAAGCATTGGCGGCTGACCAGATGCCGAGAGGCGTTCCAGGCTCAGGTCATCTCCTACGCGGACGATTTTGTCATCCTTGGTCGCGGGCATGCGGCAGAGGCTCTGGCGTGGACGCGCGGGGTGATGACCCGGCTCGGGCTGACGCTCAACGAGGCCAAAACCTCGGTGAAGGATGCCCGGACGGAGAGCTTCGACTTCCTCGGGTACACGTTCGGTCCACATCGCTTCCGCAAGGACGGCCATTGGTATTTGGGCGCAAGCCCGTCCAAGAAGAGCGTACAGCGTCTCAGGACCAAAGTCGGTGCGCTGCTGGGGCCCGGCAACATGGCGCCATGGCCGCAGGTCTGCGCCCAACTGAACAGGCTTCTGTGCGGTTGGTCGGCATACTTCGACTACGGCACCCGGCTGCCGGCCTATCGGGCCGTCGACAATCATGTCTATGAGCGTGTGCGCAATTTCCTCGTCAGACGGCACAAGGTGAAAGGGCGCGGCTCGCAGACGTTCTCCGATGACGTGGTTTTCGGAGACAAAGGCGTGCTGCGTCTTCGACGCGTACATCTTGGACCGCCGCCGTGGGCCATGCGGTGAAATCAGTCGGAAAGCCGGATGCGGGAAATCCGCACGTCCGGTTTGATGAGCGGGGACGGGAAACGGGGTGTTGCCGCATGGCCCAAGCCACCGCGCCCGTCCTCGACTCTACCGGAAAGTAGGTGCATCGGGGTTCCGGATCTGAGAAAGTTGTTTTGCGAGAACGACTTGAACGGATTCGAAAGCGCTCCCCGATGCCGACACAGTGTAGCGCAGGTTTGGTGGAATTTGCACGCGTTGAAAGCCGGGCCGT
>JBBPYT010000383.1:0-5399 GCA_038199665.1 Hyphomicrobiales bacterium | reverse complement strand
GGCTGACCGTGGTGACGGGCGGGCTCGTCACGCGCATCCTGTTCGAGGGAACGAAGGCGGTCGGCGTCGAATATGCGGAAGGCCGGAAGCCGACCGAAGCGCGGGCCGACGAGGTGCTGGTCGCGACCGGCACCTACAACACGGTCAAACTGCTGATGCTGTCCGGGCTCGGCCCGGCCGACCATCTGCGCGACCATGGAATTGCCGTCAAAGCCGACCTGCCCGGCATCGGGCAGAACCTGCAGGACCACCACGAGGTACCGGTGATCGCCGCGACGAACCGGCCGGCGGGCTACTACGGGCAGGATCGCGGCTGGCGCATGGTCAGGAACGGCCTGCAATTCCTGGCGTTCGGCACCGGCCCCGTGGCCACGACCGGGGTCGACTGCTGCTGCTTCTACGATCCCGACGGCGGCGACAGGCCAACGATCCAGCTCTATTGCGTGCCGACCGTCTATCTCGACCGGGACGTGACCGACATGCAGCCGACGCACGGCGTCACGCTCACCTCGTGCCTGCTGCGGCCCAAGGCGCGCGGCAGCGTCAGATTGCGTTCGGCCGACCCGAGAGACCAGCCGCTCGTCGATGCCAACTTCTTTGGCGAGCCGGAAGACATGCGGCTGACGATCGCCGCCATTCGGTTCGCCCGGAAGGTGCTGGCCACCGAGCCCGCGGCGGCGGTGATCGACCACGAGATGATGCCCGGCCCGCAGGCGGTTTCGGACGAGGACCTGGCCCAATTCGCCAAGCGGACTGTGAAGACCAACTATCACCCCGTCGGTACGGCCCGAATGGGCCGCGACGGCGACCCGCTCGCCGTTCTCGACACGAAGCTCCGGGTACGCGGCACCGAGAAGTTGAGAGTGATCGACTGTGCCGCGATCCCGTTCATCCCGTCGGGCAACACCAACGCCGCGGCGCTGGCGCTCGGCGACAAGGCGGCGTCGATCATCATGGACCATGGGCATGCGGCCAGCACGGCGAGCCTCGAGGGGCAGCCTACGCCTGCCTGAGTGTGATCGACCCGATCCGCGCCCCATCGCTCCGAGCGAAGTCTTTGAGTCCCGCTCTCGTCCGTGCCAAGACGTGCATTCGCGCCGCTTCGAACGCATCGAGCCCGACCATGAACAAGCACGTTCCCCAAAACCTTGGCGCCGAGACGGCCCGCATCTTCCGAAGTTTTGGGGTGGCGGAGGGCTCCTTTACGGCCGGGGACAGGATCGTGCGCTCGCCGATCACCGGCGAAACCATCGCCCGCGTGCGTGATGCCTCGACCGACGATGTTGCGGCCACCATCGGCCGCGCCGACGAGGCGTTCCGGACCTGGCGGCAAGTCCCCGGGCCTCGGCGGGGCGAACTTGTCCGGCTGCTCGGCGAGGAATTGCGCGCCGGCAAGGACGAACTCGGGCGCCTCGTCACCATCGAGGTCGGCAAGATCGTCTCCGAGGGCTTGGGCGAAGTGCAGGAGATGATCGACATCTGCGATTTTGCGACCGGCCTGTCGCGGCAATTGCATGGCCTGACGATCGCCTCCGAACGCGCCGATCATCGCATGATGGAACAGTGGCATCCGGCGGGCGTGGTGGGGGTCATTTCGGCGTTCAATTTCCCGGTCGCGGTGTGGTCCTGGAATGCCGCGCTGGCGCTGGTCTGCGGCGATCCCGTGGTGTGGAAGCCGTCCGAGAAGACCCCGCTGACGGCTTTGGCCGTGCAGGCTCTCTTCGATCGCGCCGCGCAGAAGTTCGGAGGGGTGCCGGAGGGGCTTTCGAGCGTCATCATCGGTGGCCGCGACATCGGCGAAGCGCTGGTCGACGACAAGCGCGTCGCCGTGCTGTCGGCCACGGGCTCGACCCGCATGGGCCGTGCGGTCGGCGAGCGCGTGGCGCGGCGCTTCGGCCGAGCGATTCTGGAGCTCGGCGGCAACAATGCCGCGATCGTCGCGCCTTCGGCCGATCTCGACCTCGCTGCGCGCGCCATCAGCTTCGCTGCGATGGGGACCGCCGGCCAGCGCTGCACGACGCTGCGCCGCCTGATCGTCCACGAAAGCGTCTACGATGCGCTGGTGCCGCGGCTCGCCCGCATCTATGCCGCCGTTGCGGTCGGCGATCCGCTGCGGTCCGATGCGCTGGTAGGACCGCTGATCGATGCAGCCGCTCTCGAGGCCATGGACAAGGCGCTTGCTGTGGCGCGCGCCGCCGGCGGAACCGTTCACGGCGGGGGCCGCGAGAGCGTGGCAGGGGCGCCGGACGCCATCTATGCCCGGCCGGCGCTCGTCGAGATGCCGAAGCAGACCGGGCCGGTGGTCGAGGAAACCTTCGCGCCGATCCTTTACGTGCTGAAATATCGCGATCTCGAGGAGGCGATCGCCCTGCAGAACGGCGTGCCGCAGGGCCTGTCGTCCTCGATCTTCGCCACGGACCTGCGGGACGTCGAGCGCTTCTTGTCGGTGGCGGGCTCCGATTGCGGCATCGCCAACGTCAATATGGGGCCGTCGGGCGCCGAGATCGGCGGTGCGTTCGGGGGCGAGAAGGAAACCGGGGGAGGCCGGGAAAGCGGCTCGGACGCCTGGAAGGCCTACATGCGGCGGCAAACCAACGCCATCAATTACGGCCGCACGCTGCCGCTCGCGCAGGGCGTGAGGTTCGAGGTCGACGAGGGTTCGGCGACCGCCTAGCCGGGAGCCGAATGGACCAGCGACTCCGGGCTATCGTGGGGGTCGCGTCCAGGCCGGCGCCAGCTCGTCCAGGACGAGCGACTCTCCCGAGTGCTTCTCCAGCACGATCCTTTTGCATCGACCCCCGCACCCGAGCACGTTCACAAGGCTCGGAGGATGGGGCACGACCAAGATCAATGGCAAAGCCGAACGCTTCTCCCGCGAACCCCAGCTTCACACTCACGGGATCTTTCCGTCTGACGCCCTGAATTGGCTGCCGGCCACTCTTCATGGAGCGAGAGAACGCTTCCGGCCCCGCCCAGAGCGTCGACGGGAGGCCGCCCTCCCTTGCCAAGGACTGAACGACCCGCCCCTGGGCAATCTCTACCAAGAGTTTAGGGCACGATAGAGGCTCGCTGCCTTAACGCAGGGATCTGCTCGTCAGCATAAGGAGGACGGTCGCTGGCCGTTGGCAAGCGGTGCGGGCGTTTCCCACCGCTCGCGTACTCAATGCCTCTGCTCCCGTGAGCCCAAATCAGGTCAGAACCGCCCTTCCGCCACATGCGCGACCTGGGCGCCCAGTTCGTAGTAAGCTCTCTTGAGGGCGCGAAGCCTTGCCGGTGCGGGCGGGGTCACCGGCAATGGCAAGTCTTCCGCGGTCACCTGCCCGAGGATGTGCTGGGCAAGCAAGCGACCGAAGGCGGTGCCGGGCGCGATGCCGCGACAGTTGTAGCCCGAGAAGCCGACCATGTTCGGTGCGAACCGATGGAACCGCGGCGCGCTGTCCGCGGTCATGCCGATCCACCCGTACCATCCGGCCTCGAATGGCATCGGCCCGAGTTGCGGGAAGATCCTGCGCATGGCGCGTTGCGCCCAGGCCCTGTGGACCGCCGTCCCGCTTCCTCGGAGGGCGCCTACGCTGCCGAAGATCAGCCGTCCGGCCCGGTCGAGGCGGAACGAGCTCAGGATCTCCTTGGTGTCCCAGGCGCCCTCGCGGCCTGGCAGGATCGAGGCACAGAGATTGTGGCCGAGCGGCGCGGTCGCGAACTGGAAGTAGGGCAAGGGCACGAGTTCGGCCCGGATAGCGCACCAGGGGACCGGCCCGGACGACGCCGACCGCCCTGCCGAAGCCGGCTCCGTGTAGGCATTGGTCGCAACCACCACCCAATCCGCCGCGACCGAACCGGCGGCGGTCCGCACGCGCCATCGGCCGCCATCCCGTTCGGCACCTGTGACGGGACTCGCGGTGAAGACTTCCGCCCCTGCGGCGAGGGCGGCGCGGGCCAGGCCGCGCACATAGGCGAGAGGCTGGATCGTGCCGGCCCGCTCGTCGAGCAACGCCCCCGCATAAGCGGTGCTGCCGATCTTGCGGCCCGCTTCCGCCGCATCGAGCAGCCGCACCGGTGCGCCACGGGCCTGCCATTGAGCCGCGCGCGCCGTGATCTCTCGAAGGCCTCCAGGGCCGACCGCGCAATGGAGCGTACCGGCGCGCTCCGCCTCGCAGTCGATGCCAAGCCGCTCGATCAAGTCGAACACGAGTTTGGGCGCTTCCCCCAGCGCCGCCAGCAGGCGCTCGCCATGCTGTTCGCCCAATACTTTCGGCACGTCCTCGGGCATGATCCAAAGGCCCGCGTTGACCAGCCCGACGTTGCGGCCCGAGCCGCCGAAACCGATGTCTACGGCTTCCAGCACGGTGACCCTGGTACCGCTTTGGGCAAGATGCAGCGCCGCCGAAAGACCGGTGAAGCCGGCCCCCACCACCACCACATCGGCGTGCCTTTGGCCTGCGAGGGCCCGCGTTTCGGGTCCTGGCGGCGCGGTGCTTTCCCATAGGCCGTGGGAGCGCGGATCATGCTGCATGTGTCTGCCGGGATCCGAAGATGCCGATCCGAGCTGTCCGGGACCGGGGGCTCGACCGCGCAGAGTCCGACCAGCGGGATCGGGTCCCCGCCATCCCGGGATTTACTGTTTTCCCAATCCGTCCAACGCCTGGGCAAGGCCATGGAACGACAAGGGCAGAACGGCATCACGACCCGTTGCATCCTTGAACTGCAGTCGCCCGGGGGTGGAGGTGGTGCGCCAGCGCCCGATCACCTCGTCGTTGGCGACGGCATCCGCGAAACACCCGCCGGGCAGACAGCGGCGCCACGCAAGGTCGATCGGATGCGCGTCCTTCTCGTCGGTACCGACGCGAACCGTGCTCGGAAACACAACGTTCACGGGCAGGACGGCGATGACGTGCAGATCGCCCGCGCCTTCCGGCCGTCCGAAGGCCACCTGCGCAACGGGGGCCTGCTGCCCCTGGACTTGCATGGTTTGCACCACTTCGCACAAGCGACGCACCTTGTCGCCGGACGAGGCCTCGCAGCGAAGCGTCCAATCGCCGTAGGTGGCCGTCGTGGTCTTCGGATCGGCGCTGACCGACGGCGGCGCGGCGGGTGCGCTCGGCTTGGTCTGTCCCCACGCGGTCGCGCACCCCACGGCCAGGATCATTGCGCTCATGCCTATGCGTCCGAAAGCGAGCATTTTTCCAACATCCCATCGCATCAAGTGTTGCCAACGGCTTCGCGGATTCTGCACAAGCGGATGACCCGCGGAGCAGAGCTTCGCCTCCCGGTGGTGTCAGACGGGAGCTATGCTATCAGGCAGTACATGAAGCCAGTCATGCTTGGAAGGTCAAACGCGCCGCAAGGTCAGCGCAACACCGCCCTCGCCCGGACCCAGACGCGTTCAGCGGCCGCCGATG
>JBBPYT010000382.1:0-5224 GCA_038199665.1 Hyphomicrobiales bacterium | reverse complement strand
GTCGGGGTCGGACCGGATGCCCGTGTTCGTCCATGAAATCGGGCCTGGCGGTGGCAAGCCCGATAGTTCCGAGGCCAGTCTCACCATCAAGGATCCGGCCACCGGTCGGGCAGTCGAGGAGATGCGAAGGAGCGCCTCGCAGGTACCGTCGACGGGGAGCTATCGCGCCCGCTGAGCGGCCGCTCGACCGTCGAGCAAG
This sequence comes from Hyphomicrobiales bacterium, assembly GCA_038199665.1. Lineage (GTDB taxonomy): Bacteria > Pseudomonadota > Alphaproteobacteria > Rhizobiales > Beijerinckiaceae > Lichenihabitans. The sequence goes on along the minus strand of JBBPYT010000382.1, from coordinate 5,025 downwards.
TCTTCGCGCTGGGAGAAAGGGCCGTGGCTTCCTTCGGGATGATATCGCCCGAGCCCGCGTAAGATCTGACGGCCATATCACGCGCAACATGAGACCGGGCGTCCGGCTCGCCCAGTGTCAAACCATCCCGTCTGAAACGCCCGAATCATCACCCGAGCGGTAAAACCCGCTCGAGGCAAACAATCAGCCCCGCTTGGACGAACTGACCAAAATTTCCGGATAGCTGGGCTTTTTAGAAGCCTCGACCTGGTCCTCGATCAGGCTTTTTGACCGACTGCGCGTTCGGCCTCTGCGATTTCCGCCTGACGCTGCGCGATCTCGCGACCGATCGGCGGCCCCGGGAAGCGGCGGCGTTCCAGCCCAAACCAGAGCACGAGCAGCAACACGATGAGTCCGACCGCGTAATTGATCAGAATGTCGAAGGGCGGCTGGATTCCTGCATACATAAGGATCAGGACTCCGATCACTGTAATCACCGCGAAAGGTTTCGACAGGCTACCCAGACGGAACGGGCCGAATTCAGTCCAGGTTCGGCCTTCGACGAACAGCCCCGCCGCCACCGGCATGGCGTAGGAGACGTAGAGGAATAGGGCGCATCCTGCGGCAAGTGCCGCGAATGCGGGCGAGTATAGGGTTGCCGCGACCGACAGGACGGCGCCGAGCCAGATCGCCGCGACGGGGGTGCGCCAGGTGGGGCTCACTTTCTTCCACACGGATGAGCCTGGCAGGCCGCCGTCGCGCGAGAACGCGAAGATCATGCGCGATGTGGAGGTGAGACCGGCAAGGGCGCAGAGGTAATTGGCAAGTACGATGCCGATCGCCAGAAGGTTCTTCAACCATCCGGGCGCCGGAAGATTGTTGTAGAGGTTGAACCAGGAATTGGCGCCGTCCTTGGTCGTCGCCGCGACATCAGGGCTCGCCAGCACGAACGATACGGTCATCACGAAGCCGAACACCAGCGACCAGAACACCGCGTGCAGCATCCCGCGCGGCACGGCCGAGCGCGCATTGATCGTTTCCTCAGAGGTGTGCGCCGAGGCGTCGAAGCCGGTGATCGTGTAAAGCGGATAAAGCAGCCCGACCAGAAAGGCGACCAGAGCCGTGCGCGGCTCCGGCACATAGCCGCCGCCGAGGTCACCTGTAGTGTTCACGAAGGTGACGAGACGAGACAGATCGAAGCTGGCGCCCCAGACCAGGAAGGTCAGCGTCAGGATAATGGCGACCACCAGGATCAGGTAACCGGAGAAATCGGTGAGCGCCGTCGTGACCTTGATGCCGAAGTGGTTGAACAGAGCCTGCGTGAGCGTGATGATCACCACGGCGATGGTCTGTTCCCGGAAGCCCCAGGCTGCCGTGTCCATGTGCAGGATCGGGCCAGCCACCAGGGCTTGGAAGAGGGCGTAGGCGCCGACGTTCACGGAAGCGACGACGAAAATCAGGCCGAGCAAGTTGATCCAGGCAGTGGCCCAACCCCAGCCGCGCCCACCGAGGATCGACGACCAATGATAGAGCCCGCCTGCGGTCGGGTAGGCCGAGCCGATCTGGCCGAGGGATGCGGCGACGACGAGAGCGAAGATGCCGCCGACCAGCCAGCCGATCGCAGCCTCGAAACCGGCGCCGGTCCCGAGGGCTAGGGGGAACGACGTGATCCCGCCCGCGAGAATGCAGATGATGGAGAACGAAATGGCGAAATTGGAGAAACCGCTCATTCGCCGGGACAACTCTTGGGCATAGCCCATGGAATGCAGCACCCTGACATCGTCGTCTCGAATATCGGTCATTCCTGGATGTCCTCTTTGACGTTTGTCTTTGCCGGTTCAAAGCGCCTCAGGCGTTGTCCGTCTGCACCTTTGCGGGCGCGGGTGTCACCGTTTTGCCGCAAAGCTTACGCTTTTATTCCACAAAGGGAATTCCGAAATTCCGCTCGTGGGATTCTGAAAAACCGATACCGGGTGTCGGCTCTGGATCGTCGTTCCCGCAAACACCGCGCGTGCGTGACGCATTCGCTGCCGCCGCCGGTGCGGAGTCCGGTCCGGCCTTTTCTCTTGGCAGATTGGAGCTGCAATGCGCGTTGCCGCGATTGACCAGGGGACCGCCTCGACGCGCGTCATGCTGGCCGATGGGAACGGGACGGCATGCATCCGGCATGCCGTGAAGCATGCTCAAACCTTTCCGCAAGCGGGTTGGGTCGAACATGATCCGCTTGAGCTGCTTCGCAACATCCGCGCCTGCATCGAAGCCGCTGGCCCGGTCGATGCGATCGGCATCGACAACCAGGGCGAGAGCTGCCTGGCTTGGGATCGGCACACGGGGGAGCCGCTTTCGGCGGTGATCGTCTGGCAGGACAGCCGTACCAACGAGGATATCGCGCGGCTCAAGGCATCCGGGCTCGAACAGGTGACCCTCGAGCGTGCCGGACTGCCGCTCGACCCCTACTTTTCGGCGGCCAAACTCGCTTGGCTCATCAAGGAGAGTCCGCCGGTGCGCAAGGCCGTTGCCGAGGGTCGCGCCCGACTGGGCACCACGGACGCCTTCTTTTTGCAGCATCTCACGGGGCGGTGCCTGACCGACGTCACGACGGCCTCCCGGACCTCGCTGATGAATCTGGCGACGACGGAATGGGACGCGGAATTGTGCGCGTTGTTCGGCGTGCCCCGGGAGGCGCTGCCTGACATCAAACCGAGCATCGGCGATTTCGGATCGGTGAACAATGTTCCCGTCGCGTGTTCCATCGTCGACCAGCAGGCAGCCCTCTATGGGCATGGATGTCGGAACACCGGTGACGCGAAGATCACGTTCGGAACGGGTGCCTTCGCGCTCGCCCTAACGGGAGACCGCATCGTCCGAGCGGCCGAGTGCGGATTGCTGCCGACCATCGCCTGGGGGATGGGCGCGGGGGACATCGTCCGGGCCGTGGACGGCGGCGTTTACGACGCCGGCGCCGCCGTCGAATGGGCGGGACGGCTGGGTCTGTTCAGCGATCTCGACGAACTGACTCGGTTCGAGGCCGAGCCGGCGATCGCGCGCGGATTGACCTTCGTGCCAGCCCTGTCGGGCCTTGCCTGCCCGCATTGGGACCGCAGCGCGGCCGCGCTGTGGATCGGCATGTCGGGCGAGACCAGCCGCCGGGATTTGTGCCAGGCCCTGCTCGAAGGGATCGCGCTGCGGACCGCCGAGGTCGTGGAGGCCTTAGGGACCCACGTGCCGCTCTCGGACGAACTCTCGGTCGACGGCGGTCTCGCCAACAACGCCTACTTCGCGCAATTCCTGGCCGATGTGCTCGGGCGAACGGTGATGACCCGGCAGTTCAACGAGCTGACGGCCGTCGGAACAGCCGAACTGGCGGCGTTGCATCTCGGCCAGCCGCTCCGGATGTCTTTGGGCGACGGCATTCCCTATCGGCCTCGCGACCGGAACGCGCCGGCATGGCGCGCCCGTTTCGCCGATGCGGTCCAGAAAGCCAAGGGGTGGCGCTGATCACCGAACGCCCCTCGAACCCGGTCCCGAAGCGACATTGTCATCGCCCTGCCTGGCGCCTATGCACGACAGCGGCAGGTCTAGTCGAGGCGTAGGACGTGGCGGACGCTTTCCCATCGGGCAACTGCGGGATTTTCGACGTCGCGGTCATTGGCGGCGGTGTCGTGGGCTGTGCCGTGGCGCGGAGCTTTACGCTCGAAGGTGCGAGGGTGCTGCTGCTGGAGTGCGCACCCGATATTCTGGCGGGTGCCAGCAAGGCGAATAGCGCTCTTCTCCATACCGGTTTCGATGCTCCCGCCGGCAGCCTGGAACTGGCCTGCATGCAGCAGGGCTACCAGGAGTACCTGGAGATCAAGGGCGCTCTCAACTTGCCGATCCTCGAGACAGGCGCGATGGTGGTCGCGTGGTCGGATGCGGAACTGGAGAAGCTTCAAGGCATCCAAAGGCAGGCCGTGGCCAACGGGGTCGGCGACACGGTGATCCTCGACCGGGCCGGGGTGTTGGCGCGGGAGCCGGCCCTCGCGCCAGCGATGCGCGGTGCCTTGCTGGTGCCCGGAGAGCATGTCATCGATCCCTGGTCGGCGCCCCTGGCGTATCTGACGCAGGCCGTGGCGAACGGCGCGCAAGCAATGTTCTCAGCCGAGGTTACCGGGGGGCATTGGCAGAACGGCCACTGGCGCCTCGAGACCTCTCGCGGCGGTTATCAAGCCCTCTCCGTTGTCAATTGCGCCGGCTTGTTCGGCGATGTTGTCGATCAACGACTGCTCGGCCGTTCCGAGTTCCAGATCCGGCCTCGCAAAGGGCAGTTCCTGGTCTTCGACAAGGCCGCGACCTCCCTTCTGCGGACGACCATTCTTCCCGTACCGACCGAGATCACCAAAGGCGTTGTTGTCGCGCGAACCATCTACGGCAATGTGCTCGTGGGCCCAACGGCGGAGGAGCAGGACGACCGCACTCGCGCAACCATCGTGAAATCCAGTCTGGAACAGCTCCTCGCGACGGCGGCCCGCATCGTGCCGGGCCTGGCGGATATGCCGGTGACCGCGGCCTATGCCGGCCTGCGCCCTGCTAGCGAGCTGAAGGAGTACCGCATCCGGCACATCCCGGAGAAGAACTGGATCACCCTTGGGGCGGTCCGTTCGACCGGTCTGACCGCCGCGCTCGGTTTGGCGCGGCACGCGTTCGCGCTGTGGAACCGCCATGGTGGCCAGCATCGACCGATCGCCAACCCGATCTGTCCTCGCATGCCGAATTTGGCCGAACATCGCCCGCGCGACTGGGAGAAGCCGGGCTATGGCGAGATCGTCTGTCATTGCGAAATGGTGACGCGCCGCGAAATCGAGGCCGCTTTGCAATCCCCGCTGCCGCCGGGCGACTTCGGTGGCCTCAGGCGGCGGACACGGGCCGGGATGGGGCGCTGCCAGGGCTTTTACTGCAACGCGCAGCTCGCCGTGTTGACGGCCGACCGCTTGGCGGCTCCGCTGGCTGTGGGCAGGACTCATGGCTGACAGTACGGCGTTCGACGCGATCGTTCTGGGCGGGGGGCCC
>JBBPYT010000381.1:0-12741 GCA_038199665.1 Hyphomicrobiales bacterium | reverse complement strand
GAGTTCTGATCGAAGACCTGCGAGCCGAATGGCGTGCGCTCGACGATCGCATTGCGGGCTTTGACGGGGAGTTCGTGCGGATGGCGCGAGACGACGAGGCGGTGCGGCGTCTGACGAAGATTCCCGGGATCGGTACGATCAACGCCACGGCACTGGCAGCCGCGGTCGGCAACGCCCGGGCCTTCCGACGCGGACGGGACATGGCGGCGTGGCTCGGACTGACGCCACGCCAGATGACGACCGGGGGCAAGCCGCGCCTGCTTGGCATTAGCAAGCGCGGCAACCGCTATCTTCGCAAGAACCTGATTCACGGCGCGCGAGCAGTGCTGCCCTATCTGGCCGAGCGCGAGACGCCGCTTGGTCGGTGGGTACGCGGACTGCTGACACGGGCGCATAAGAATATTGTCATCGTCGCGCTGGCCAACAAGCTCGCACGCATCGCCTGGGCGGTCCTGGCGCATGGCTGCGCCTATGATGCAGGCTGCGGGGCAAAGACGGCATAGAGGAGATTGCCTGAGGCGTTCGTCGCGCCAACGGCCACCGAGGTCTGCGTGTGGTGAAAGGAAGATGGCCTGACAGTCGAACGGCAGCTCGAAAACCTGGACCACGGAACGGCCCTCGAGGCCGGTGTGATTATGAGGATCGGGCTGTGCGGATCTCCATCTTGGCCGGGTCAAGAACCCGAGACCGGATACGTTGAAGCAGACTGACCAGAGCCAGACGAAAATCACCCTTGCGGACGGGGCGGGCCATACGTTCTGTTCTACACGAAATCGCATTCCCACGTCTGGAACCCACAATATACGCGATATTCCGCCGAACAGCTTGCGAGATACAAGCAAGACGAAAACGGCAGGTTGTACCGGGCCGAGAATCTGACGGCCGAGCGCGTCGCCAGCAATTCCGGAAAGTTTCCATGGCGTGGTACATTGCCCGGACCGACTCGCGGCTGGGCTCACGAGGCCGCGCAGCTTGAACGGTGGTGGGACGAAGGTCGCATCCTGTGCAAGAAGGACGGCACCCCCCGTCTGGATGGGCTCAAGGTCTTTTTGGACGAATCCAAAGGAAAGCCGCTCCAAAGTCTCTGGCTGGATATCGATCGCATCGCCAATGTTTCCGCCGAACGCTTGGGTTATCCGACGCAAAAGCCCGTGGCGCTTCTGGAGCGCATCGTCTCCGCTTCCTCGACGCCCGATGCCCTGGTCCTCGATCCTTTCTGCGGCTGCGGAACCACGGTCCACGCGGCCCAAAAGCTCGGGCGGCAATGGATCGGCATCGACATTACGCCCCTCGCGGTCAATCTCATTGCCCGGCGCCTGAAGGGGGCCTTTCCCGGAATCAACTTCGACATCCGCGGCATCCCGCGCGACATGGATGGCGCGAGGGAACTGGCCCTTCGCGACAAGCACCTATTCCAGCTATGGGCCGTCAACCTCGTCGACGCGCAGCCTTACCGCGACGGCAAGAAGGGCGCGGATGGCGGCATCGACGGCCTGATCTATTTCAAGCCGGACGGCAAGGTGACGAAAGCCGCCATCGTATCGGTCAAGGGGGGATCCCATGTCGGGGTCGGCCAGATCCGCGACCTCCGGGGCACCATCGAGCGGCTGAAAGAACCCATGGGCGTCTTCGTCACGCTCACGCCGCCCACCACCCAGATGGAGAAGGAGGCCTCCGCCGCCGGGCTCTACGACACCGGGCACCAAAGGGTGCCGCGCATCCAGATCCTGGCGATCGAACAGCTGCTGGCCGGCAGCAAGCCCCGCATCCCGTTCGGCCATACGGTCAGCTACAAGCGCGCCGAGCGCGAGGCCGAAACGGATGGCCAGGAAGAACTCGGACTCTGAACACCGCAATCCAGCTTCCCAAACCTGGGGAAGGCGTCGCTCCTGGGGAGGAGCGCATGGGGTAGTGTATCGCCCGGGTGTTCCCTCCCGCCCGGCCCGCGCCGGCTCCTACTCTCCCGCGGCGGGCAGCAACGCCGGCGGGCGCCGCCGGAAGCGCAATCGCAGCGCCGACAGGCGGGCCATGCCGAGGTAGGTGATCGGTGTCGTGTAGAGGGTTAGGGCCTGGCTCAGGATCAGGCCGCCCATGATGGTGACGCCGAGCGGCCGCCGCAGCTCCGCCCCTACGCCCATTCCAAAGGCGAGCGGCATGGCGCCGAACAGCGCCGCCAAAGTGGTCATCAGGATCGGCCGAAAGCGCTCGAGACAGGCCTCGTAGATGGCGTCGCGCGGCGAAAGCCCTCGGCTCCGCTCGGCATGAATCGCGAAATCGACCAGCATGATCCCGTTCTTCTTGACGATGCCGATAAGAAGAATGATGCCGATGAAGGCAATGACGGTCAGTTCCATGTCGACGAGGCGCAGCGCCAGCAACGCGCCGAGCCCCGCCGAGGGCAGGGTCGACAGGATGGTCAGCGGGTGGACGAGGCTCTCGTAGAGCACGCCGAGGATGATGTAGATCGCGCCGAGCGCCGCGAGGATCAAAATCGCTTGGTCGCCCGCGCCTTGCTGGAACACCAGCGCATCGCCCGTGAACTCGGCATGAAGCCCATCCGGCAGGTGCATCTCATCGATGGCCTTGAGGACCTCCTGGCTGGACGCATCGAGGCTGGCGCTCGCGTCAAGATTGTAGGTAATGGTCACCGAGGGGAAGGCGCCCTGGTGGTTGACCACCAGGGGCGAGGTGCCGAGCTCGGTCCGCGCGAAGGCGGAGAGGGGCACCTGCACGCCCCCCGTCCCGGGCACGTAGAGTCGGGTGAGGTCGGACGGATCCAGCTGGTCCTTGGGTGCGACCTCGAGCACCACGCGATATTGATTGCGCTGGCCGTAGATGGTCGAGACCTGGCGTTCGCCGAAGGCGTCGTTCAACGCATCGTCGACGGCCTGGATCGAAACGCCAAGCCGCGCCGCTGCTTGCCGGTCGATCACCACTTTGGCCTGCAGACCGCCCTGCTCGCGGTCCGTCGAAACATCGACGAGGCCTGGAACCTTGCGCAGCCGATCGAGGACCTTGGGCTGCCATTCCTGCAACTGGTCGAGGTCGGTATCCCACAACGTGAACTGATACTGGCCCTTGCCGCCCCGCCCGCCGGCGCGCAGATCCTGGATCGGGATCATGAAGGTCGAGATCCCCGGCACATGGGCCAGCTTGCTCCGCAGCCGGCCGATCACCTGCCCGACCGGGACCCGCTGGTTCTCCGGCTTCAGCCCGATGAAGAGACTGCCCTGGTTGACCGAGCCTGCACCACCTCCACCGATGAACGATCCCACGCCCTCGACGGCCGGATCGGTCAGCACCCCGTCGGCCAACGCCTGCTGCAGCTTGGCCATGGCCGGGAACGAAATGTCGGCCGAAGCCTGGGTCTGCGCCATGATCAGGCCCGTATCGTCCTCGGGCACGAAGCCCTTAGGGGCGTTCTTGAACATTGCAACCGTCAAGCCGATGGTGGCCAGCATCACGACGAGCATGACCCAGGGGTGGCGCAAGGCGAGACGCAGGGTTCGCGCATAGACGCGAATGAGTCCCGAGAGGCAACCTTCGACAGCGCGGTCGAACCAGTTGGGAGGCGTCGCGTCGTGCGGCTTCATGAAATGGGCGCAGAGCATCGGGGTCAGGGTCAGGGAGACCAGAGTCGAGATCACCACCGAGAAGGTGAGCGTCATGGCAAATTCGCGAAACAGACTGCCCACGATGCCGCCCATGAAGAGCAGCGGCACGAAAGCCGCGACCAGCGACAGGCTGATCGACACGACCGTGAAGCCGATCTGCCGGGCGCCCAGAAGGGCGGCAACCATCGGCACCATGCCGGCCTCGATATTGCGGGTGACGTTCTCGATCATGACGATGGCGTCGTCGACCACGAAACCGACCGAAATGGTGATCGCCATCAGGGACAGGTTGTCGAGCGAGAAGCCCGCGACCCACATGGCCGCGACCGTGCCGGCCAGCGACAGCGGCACGGCGACGCCGGCCGCAAGCGTCGGGGTGGGGCGGCGCAAAAACAGCAGCACCACGCCCATCACCAGCGCGCAGGTGATCAGCAGCGTGATCTGAATGTCGCGGATCGCCGCGCGGATGGTGACCGTCCGGTCGGCGAAGATGGCAATGTCGACTCCGGCCGGCACCCACTGCCGCATTTGCGGCAGCAATGCCTTGACCCGGTCCACGGTAGCGATGACGTTGGCGGCCGGCTGCTTGGTGACGATCAAGAGGACGCTTCGGTCCTTGTTGTACCAGCCCGCCGCGCGTCGGCTTTTGACGCCGTTTGCCACATCTGCGACATCCGAGAGCCTGACCGTCGTGCCGTTCTGGCTGCGCACCACGATGGCGGCGAAATCCTCCGGCGTCGATAGCCGGTCGGTCGTGGCGAGCGTTTCCGTGAGATCGGGACCATCGAAGGAGCCGATCGCCTGGCCGATATTGCTATTGCCGATGGCGGTGCGCACCGCGTCGACCGACAAGCCCATGGCCGCGAGACGTTGCGGGTCGATGCGAACCCGGACAGCCGGTTGTGCGGCGCCGTTGACCGTGACCTCGGCGACGCCGTCGACCTGGCTGATCTTCTGGGCAATGACCGTGTCGGCTGCATCGTAGAGCGTCGTGATCGGCAGGTTCTTCGACGTCAGGGCCAGGATCAGCACCGGGAAAGCGGCCGAATTCGCCTTGCGATACGTCGGAAGCGTCGGCAGGTCGCCCGGCAGGTCTGTGGCGGCGGCGTTGAGCGCCGCCTGGACGTCGCGCGCCGCGTCGTCGGCGTTACGGCTCAGGTCGAACTGCAGCGAGATGGCCGAGGAGCCGAGCGAACTCGTTGACGTGAGTTCGTTGACGCCGGAGATCTCGCCCAAGCGCCGTTCGAGCGGCGCCGCAACCGTCGCCGCCATGGTGGCCGGATCGGCGCCGGGCCGCGACGCATTCACCCGGATAGCCGGGAATTCGATGGCCGGCAGGCTGGCGACCGGCAATTGGAAATAGGCCACCACCCCGACGAGGAACAAGCCCACCGCCAGCAGCGTGGTGCCGATCGGCCGCCGGATGAAGGGCTCGGAAATGTTCATCGACTTGATGGGCCTCCATGGCCTTCGCCGAATGGTCCCCGGGAGAACTACTCGGCGGCATTCCGGTGCGGCAGCTCCGCCAGGACCTCGATCTCGGGGTGTGTCGGCTCAATCGGCTTGGTGCCCAGGCCAAAAAACGCCCGCCACGCTGCGCCATAAGCGAAACGCATCACCAGTGTCTGCCAGAAGGTCCGCTGACGGAAATGCCTTCCTTTCGGGCACCGGTGGCCAGCGCCTTGTCCATCGTAGCTAGCGGGCATGCCTTGGACAGGGCAAGTGCCAGATACGCCGCGTCATAGGCTGTGAGGGAATGTGCGGTGGCGAGTGCCAGGACGGCGTGATCGCTGCCTTGCCCCGCATCCTCCAAGGGCAGCCTGCGCAGTTGCAGCATGCATAAATACGCTTCGCCGGCTGAGAGTCGACCCTTGCGTTCCGCCACCAGGACAATGTTACGGACTTCATGCCAGAAGATGGAAGGAACGCTGGCGGTCATCCCAGACAGATCAAGCAATATCCTGTCCGCTGTCGCGCTCTGTTCGTCCGGCAGGAGCCACGCCGCGGCAAGAGAGGCGTCGATCACCATGTCAATCAGCGACGACCTTCATCTCGCCAGGCCAGGATCTCCTCCGCCGTCGTAGGCTTGCGGCCTTTGCGCGATGCGAAGATCTCGTCGATCGCGGTTTGCGCGTCCGATTTTCGAGAGATTCTCGTCAGTCTCGCAATGGGATCACGGCCTCGCGAGATGACGACTTCTTCTCCCGCCTCGACTTTCGCCAACAGGTCCGACAGGTGGGTTTTGGCTTCGCCGACTTTGACCGAGATGGCCACTCTTTAAACTCTCGCGGTTCGAATTTCAGGGCGGCCGAACAGGCTCTCCCGCAGGCAGAATGGTAGTTCCTCCGCCGTCCTTGGTCAATGCTTGGTCAAGCTCGCAGTCCGCAGCATCATTCCGCGGCATTCCGGTGCGGCAGCTCCGCCAGGTCCTCGATCTCGGGGTGCGCCGGCTCGATCGGCTTGGTGCCCAGGCCGAGACGCCGTCCGGCTCGTTCCATCATGAGATAGATGACTGGCGTGGTATAAAGCGTCAGCAGCTGGCTCAACAGAAGCCCGCCGATGATGGTGATGCCGAGCGGCGTGCGCAGCTCCGCTCCGCTGCCGTGCGCGAAGGCTAGCGGAACGGCGCCGAACAGCGCGGCAAGCGTGGTCATCATGATGGGCCGGAATCGCAGCCGACAGGCGCGCTCGATCGCGTCAAAAGGCGACAGACCCTCGTCGCGCTCCGCTGTCGTCGCGAAATCGATCATCATGATGGCGTTCTTCTTCACGATGCCCATGAGCAGGATGATGCCGATCAGCGCGACGATCGACAGTTCCTCGTGACACAGGATCAGCGCCAGCAGCGCGCCGACGCCCGCCGATGGCAAGGTCGAAAGGATCGTCAGCGGGTGGATGAAGCTCTCGTAGAGGATGCCGAGAACGAGATAGATCGTCACCACGGCGGCCAGCACCAGCCACGGCTCGCCCGCGAGCGACCTCGTGAATTCCGCCGCATCCGCCCCGAAGCTGCCGATAATCGAATCGGGCCTGCCGATGTCCCGCTCGGCGCGGGCGATGCCCACGACCGCCTGGCCGAGCGACACACCGTCCGGCAGGTCGAAGCTGATCGTCGCGGCCGGAAACTGCTCCAGCTGAGCGACAGCCAACGGCGCCGTGGTGCGCTTCATCGCCGCAAAGGACACCAGCGGCACCTGGGGACGGCCCGCGCCCGCGGCGATGGTGGCGGACTGCGTCGTGCCGCCGGTGCTGATCGTGGCTTGGGTGCTGCCGGCGATCCCCACATAGAGTTTCTCCAGCACCGACGGATCGTCGACGTAGCGGGGAGCGGCCTCGAGGATCACCCGGTACTGATTTGATTGCGCGTAGATGGTGGAGATCTGTCGCTGGCCGAATGCATCGTTCAGCGTGTCGTCGATGAGCTGCGTCGAGACGCCAAGCCGCCCGGCCTTCTGCCTGTCGATGTCGACGAAGGCGCGCAGGCCTCCATCCTGCACCTCCGCCGCCACATGGGCGAATTGCGCGTCCCGCCGAAGGCGATCGACGAGCTTGCCCGACCATTCGGTGACCGCCGCAGCATCGGTTCCGGTCAGCGTGTATTGGTATTGCGACCGGCTCGCCTGCGTGGCGATCTGGATGTCCTGAACCGGCTTCACGTAGGGCGTGACGCCCGGGATGTGCGACAGTTTCGCCCTGACCCGATCGGCAATGATGGCGGCCGTGTCGTTGCGCAACTCGACGGATCTCAGGGCAATGGCGAGGTGGGCCACGTTCGACGTCGGATTGAGGGCGCCGATGCCCAGCACCGCGACGACGCCGGTGATGTCGGGATCCTCGCGCAGGGCCGCCTCGGCCTGGGCCTGCAGACGCGACATCTCCGCAAAGGACGAAGCCGGCGAGCCTTCCAGCACGGCCGTCAGCAAGCCGGTATCCTGCTGGGGGAGGAAGCCTTTGGGCACGATGACGTAGAGCCAGACCGTGACGGCCAGCGTGACCAGCGTCACCAGCAACATGAGCGCTTGGCGACGCAGCGCCCAGCCGAGCGTCGCCTCGTAGACCCTGGCCATCAGGGTCACGGGCTTCTCGGCCATGCGCATCAGCCAAGGTTCGCGACCCGGGGGCGGCGCCGCTCTGAGCAAGCGTCCGCACATCATCGGGGTTAGGGTCAGCGACACCACCGCCGAGACCACAACCGCAAACGTCAGCGTCAGGGCGAATTCTCGGAACATTCGGCCGACAATGCCGCTCATGAACAGCAGCGGAATGAAGACCGCGATCAGCGACGCTGTCAGCGACACGATGGTGAAGCCGATTTCCCGCGCGCCGCGCAGGGCGGCCCCGAGCGGCGGCTCGCCGTCCTCGATGTTGCGGACGACGTTCTCGATCATCACGATGGCGTCGTCGATCACGAAGCCGGTGCCGATGGTCAGGGCCATCAGCGACAGGTTGTCGAGGCTGAAGCCGGCGGCCCACATGACCGCGAAGGTCGCCACGATCGACAGCGGCAGTGCGACGCCGGCGATGATCGTGGCCCGCACCGTGCGCAGGAACAGAAGCACCACCAGCACCACCAGGGCGGCGCTGAGCACGAGAGTGAATTCCACGTCGGCGATCGAAGCCCTGATCGTGTCGGTGGAATCGTGCACCACCTGCAGCGACACGCCCGCCGCGAGCGAGGCGCGCAATCGCGGCAATTGCTGCAGCACGCGGTCGACGGTCTGGACTACATTGGCGCCCGGCTGTCGCTGCACGTCGATGATGACCGCGGGCGTTCCCTTGTACCAACCTCCGACGCGGGAATTTTCCAGTCCGTCCACCACCTCGGCGACATCGCGCAGCAGCACGGGCGCGTTGTTACGATAGGCCACCACCACGCTCTTATAGGCCTCGGCCGCCTCGATCTGGTCGTTGGCCGCAATCGTGTAGGACTGGGTCGTGCCATCGAGCGACCCCTTGGAGCCCGCCACATTGGCGGCCACGATGGCGGAACGCAGGTCGTCGAGCGCGATGCCATAGGCGGCGAGACGCGACAGGTCCGCCTGAATGCGGATCGCGGGTCTGATGTTGCCCTCGACCGACACGTGACCGACGCCCGATACCTGGCTAAGGCGTGGCGCCAGCAGCGTGTCGGCGACGTCGCTGAGATTGCGCAGTGGCGCGCTCGTCGAGGTCAGCGCCAGGGTCAGGATCGGCGTATCGGCCGGATTGACCTTCGAATAGGTCGGTGGATAGGGCAGATTCTTCGGCAGCGTCGAGGCTGCGGCATTGATCGCCGATTGCACGTCCTGCGCCGCGGCATCGATGTCGCGGTCGAGGGCGAACTGCAGTGTGATCTGGCTCAGGCCGAAGGAGCTCTGCGACGACATGGTCGCGAGCGACGGGATTTGGCCGAACTGCCGTTCGAGCGACGCCGTCACCAGCGACGAGATCGTGTCCGGATTGGCGCCGGGGAGCTGCGTCGTGACCTGAATGGTCGGGAAATCGACCTGCGGCAACGACGATACCGACAACTGCCGGTAGCCCAGAACACCCGCGAGCAGCACCGAGACCGCCAGCAGCGAGGTCGCGATCGGCCGCAAGATGAAGGGAGCTGATATGTTCATGCCGGTTCGCTGCAACCCGATGTCGGGGTTACCCATGAAGTCTCTTGAGCCGGCTCCGCTACAGTCGGGTCGAAGAAGAACGGCGCGGCCCGCGTCGCTTCGATTGCCGGCCTTGCTGCCTGTTTCCTGATCTTGGGTTCCCTAGTCCTGACCATCGGCTCCTGCGACGCCCTTGCGGCGATGCCGGCCTGCCGCCTGACCTTGTCTGTCGGCGCCAGACTGCACGGCAGGCGTCTCGGTACCCGCCTGGCCTTGATCGGGCGCGCCGACCGCATCGGAGTGCGCTTCGCTCGGCAAAGCCGCCGGAGCGGCCGAGGCTGTAGATGCCGACAACACGATTTTGGCGCCGTCGGTCAGGCGCGCGAAGCCCGTAATCACGACCGTGGCCGGCGGCGCCAGGCCGCTCATCAGCACCGTATCGCTTTCGGTCTGCCGGCCAAGCGTCACCTTGGTGAGCGCCACGCTCTCGCCCGTCACCGCATAGACGAAGGCCCCGTCGGGGCCGCGTTGCACAGCGGCGGTCGGCACGACCACCACATGATCGAGCGTGTCGACGTAGAGCCTCACGTTGACGAACTGACCCGGCCAGAGTTGCACGGCCGCGTTGGGGAAGCTTCCCTTCAGCTTCACGGTCCCGGTGGTCTGGTCGACCGCATTGTCGACCACCTCCAGGGTACCGGTGTCGAGGACGTCGCCGCTCTCGCCGTCCCGGACCTCGAGCTTGAGGGTTCCTTTGGGTGATGCCTTGTTGACCTGCCGAAGCCATTGCTGAGGCAGGTTGAAGACGGTCGCGATCGGCTTCACCTGTGCGATACTGACGATCCCGGTCGTATCGTTCGCGTGCACGATGTTGCCCTGATCCACCTGCCGGATGCCGGTGCGCCCGTCGATCGGCGCCCTGATCGTGGCGTAGTCGAGCGTCGCCTTGGTGTTGTCGATCGACGCCTGATCCTGCTGAACCTGGGCTGCGTATTGCGTCACCAGGGCCCTTTGAGTGTCGGCC
Organism: Hyphomicrobiales bacterium; assembly: GCA_038199665.1. Lineage (GTDB taxonomy): Bacteria > Pseudomonadota > Alphaproteobacteria > Rhizobiales > Beijerinckiaceae > Lichenihabitans. The sequence continues at coordinate 2,521 of JBBPYT010000381.1, read as the reverse complement.
TGCTGGTGCGAACCGTATTGCGTTTCGGCGAGCTTCTGGTAGCGCACGAAATCGACCTGGGCATTGGCCAGTTGAGCTTCGTCCTGCGCCTTCTTGGCCACCGCCTGATCGTATTGGGCCTTGTAGATCGCCGGGTCGATCCGCGCCAGGATATCGCCCTTCCTGACGTCCTGGCCTTCCTTGAAATCGATCTCGATCAGTTTGCCGTCCACCTGCGAGCGCACCGTCACGCTGTTGGTGGCTTGCACCGTTCCCAGCACATCGGCGGTGACCGGCACGTCGGCGTAGCGCGCCGGGGCGACGAGCACCGGAACGGGGCCATCGGCCGCGAACCGGCCGCCGCCGCGCCGCGACCGTCCCTCAGAACCCGACTCGACCGCGGCTAGCGCGGAGCCCGGGGGTGAGGAGAGCCCCGGGATGGCCGGCAGCCATGGCACCCGGTCATGAATGACCGGGAAGCGCTCCGCCAGGACCACGGCCCCGACCAGGAGTATGAGGGCCGGCAGGATGAAGCGCTTCACGATCGTCCATCCTTGGTGGCCGCACCGACCGCAGCGGCTGGCATTTTGCCGGCACCCGGCGCCAAGGCCTCCAGCGGAACCGGAATATTCGCCGGAGCCGGCGGCAGGACGACGACTGCAGGCCGGGTCCAACCACCTCCGAGTGCCTGCGCCAGGCTGGCGATGGCGGTGAAGCGCGCAAGCCGCGCCACTGCCCGAGCGTCCTGAGCACCGAAAAGAGTCTGTTCGGTGTTCAGCACCGTCACGATATCGATGGTACCGAGTTTCAGGCGCACTTGCGTGATATCGTAAGCGCGCTGCGACGAGGCAACCACATCGGCCAGGCGCTTTTCGTGCTCCGTATTCTGCTGGATGGCGATGAGCGCATTCTCCACATCGACCAGGGACTGAACAACGGATTTTCGGTATTCCTGCAGGAATTCCAGATCCCGGCCGCGGGCCAAGGCCAACTGGCCGTGCAATGCCCCGCCGTCCAGCAAAGGCTGCGTAACCCCGGCCGCGACACTGCCGAAGGCCGCCTCGGGCCGAAGCAGCGTCTTGAGCAGCAGGCTTTCCAGCCCGCCGCTTGCCGTGAGGGTAAGATTGGGAAACAAGGCGGCGCGTGCCGATTGGACGCTGGCATCGCTCGACGCCAACGTCTCCTCGGTTTCGGCAACATCCGGCCGCCGTCGCAGCAGTTGCGAGGGCACGCCGGCCGGAATCACCGGGGGCTTCAGGGCGTTGAGGCTGCCGCCTGTGATCTTGAGGCTTTCTGGGCTGCGGCCTGCCAGGATCGCGATGGCGGTCTTGGCCTGCTGCAACTGCTGCTGCAACGGCGGGAAACTGGCAAGCTGCTGATCGACCACGCTTTGCTGTTCCGCCAGCTCGAGCGCCGTCACGGTGCCGACCTCGAGCCGGCCCTTGATAGCCGCGAGCACCTCGCGCGCGCTCTTGAGATTGGCGTCCGCGATCTTCAGCCGATCCTGCGCCGAGAGCAGCGAGAAATAGGCATTGACCGTCGCCGCGACGGAAGAAAGAACCAGCGTGTCGCGTGCGAAACGGCTGGAAACCGCGTTGTCGGCCGCCGCGATGGTTGCGAACTTGTTCCTGCCCCAGAGATCGACCTCGTAGCTTGCGGTCAGACCGAGCTGGAAATTGTTGGATGCCGTGCTCCTGAATGGTGCTTGTCTCGACCTGACGGTACCAGGCGACCAGGCGCGATCGCCCGTCGTATCCCCCGTCAGCTGAGGGTAAAGCACGGAACTCGTGATGGCGGTCTGCGCATCGGCCTCGATGATGCGGGCCGCGGCAGCCGCGACATCGAGGTTGCCGTTTGCGGTGATCTGACCCAGACGGTCGAGTTCCGGCGAGCCGAACAGCCCCGGCCAATCGGTCGGAATCGGCGTCGCCGGTGCAGCGATCGCGCGATCGAATTTGTGTGGAACCGCGATGCCGAGACCGGGGCGGGCTTCGGTGAACGTGCAGGCGGCGACCAGTAGCCCCACCGGAGCAAAAAACAGAGCCGCCCGCATTTGGGATGAGCTTGGCCGCAAGCGGGCCCTCAGCGCCCCCGATGCGTAGAAACCCGGCACGCTCAAATTGACCTTTCCCAGGCAGCATCGAAAAGCAACGCTTCACCTGTTTCGACCCCGATGCTTATCGAGCGTTTGGGGGCGAAACGAAGGCGATCGGAGGCGGCGGCAACGCAATCGTGTGCTAAAAAAGGGTGATCTTTCCGGACGTATGCCGATCGATGGGACCCGGCGTGCCGCAGATCGATGCTAGCGTATCGTCGACCCGAAAAGCCGGGGAGCCGATCTGATCGCGACAAAGAAGGGCAGACAGTATGAACCGCTCACAATCGGAAGGGCAGACTTTCGGACTCATCGACGCCGGCACGAAGATCGGGCACGTCCACCTCAAAGTGGCCGACCTCGACCGTGCCCTGGCCTTTTATTGTGGCGTGCTCGGCTTCACTCTGATGCAAAGATACGGAGCGCAGGCCGCCTTCATCTCGGCCG
>JBBPYT010000380.1:0-5506 GCA_038199665.1 Hyphomicrobiales bacterium | reverse complement strand
GGACCGTAACGCTCCCGGTTGCCAGCGAGCCGTTCACGGCGAGGGTTCCGGCGGCCACGGTGGTCGGCCCGGTATAGGTGTTCGCACCAGTCAGGATTGTCGTCCCGCTACCCGCCTGGACGACGCTTCCCGGTCCGGAAATCGCGCCGTCGAATTGATAGGAGTTGGAGCGATCGAAGATGAGCTGGCCCGGCGGACTTCCGAAGCCAGCATCCGTTACAAATTGCACCTCGTTGAGGATGCTGCCGGTGGTGCCCCCGTTACCGAGCTGAAGGATCGTGTCGCTGTGGATCTGGGTGCCGCCGGTGTAGGTGTTGGTGCCCGTCAGCGTAACCTGCCCGCCAGGCTGGGCTGAGGGGATGATGGCGACGCCGCCCGCTCCGGTGATGACGCCGGGGAAGATGTCGTTGTTGAAATCCCCGGTGACCAGGCCAGCGAAAATCGTCAGCTCGGTAGTGGAAAGCACCCCGGTCCGCACAGTGCCGGATCCGAGGAGGTTGATGACGGACGCGGGATGATCGTTGAAGTCGAGGGTCGCTCCCGAATTGACCGTCGTCGATGCGAGAATGCCCGTTGCCGAGCCTAGGCTGTCGTTGCCGGCCTGGAGGGTACCGCCCGCCACCACCAGTTGCGCGGTTGCGTCTTTGTGGCTGAAGTCAGTCGCGATCACCACCGTGCCGGTGTCGGTCGCCGAGCCGAACGTTGCAATACCGTCCGTTCCGAACTGAATGAAGCTGCTGCCGCCGTTCGAGCCAAAGGTCACGGTCTGGCCCGCGGCGGCGGCGACTACGCCCGATGTGTCGTCGTTGAAAATGAGAGAGTTCGCCAGCGCCCCGGAGACGGTGAAGCGCAGCGTGCCGCCATTCCCATTTATCGTCACATTGCCGGAGCCGAGCGCGTCGATCGCCCCAGCGGTTGCATGGGCCGCTTCCAGAGTTCCGGCCGAAACCGCGGTCCCCCCGGAGTAGCTGTTGGCGCCGGTCAAGGTGACAACTGCCGTGCCGCGCTTTTCGAGCGTGCCGGTGCCGAGGATCTGGCCGGCGTGGGCGCCGTTGATACTCTGGTCGAAGACCAGCGCCGCATTGTCGGTGATTGTCGAACCCTGAAGGCTGCTGGTGTTGCCGATCAGCGTGCCGCCGCTGATGGTCCAATTCTGGTTGGCGACCGAAGGCGGGCCGGTATTGCCCAGCGTCCAGGTCGAGGCGTCGATCTTGTTGAAGGTGGTGAACCCGCGATATTGCTGGGCTGCCCCGATGCTATTCACGTCGAACGTTCCATCGGTCGGACCGCCGAGCTGGAAAGTGTCGGCTCCCGCCCCCAGCACCAGCCCATTGATGATGCTGCTCGAATAGAGCGTGAGGCTGTTGGGGTTGGTCGGGAGAGTATTGACGGGATCGTTGAAGCTGAACTGGATCGCTTCGGTGGTGGAATTCGTCCCGCCCGGACCGCCGATCGTGCCCGCATTGATCACGCTCGACCCGCCCGCCGTGCTGAATGTCAGAATGCCGCGAACTTGGCCCGTGATCGTTCCTGTATTGGTCAGCGCGAGCGACGTTGCCTGAATGCCGGTCCTGGTGCCCGATATGGTGCCCCCGTTGATGATGGTGCCGAGCCCGGTGTTGACGGTCGTGGACCCGTCGGCAATCCCGAACGAGTTTGCCCCGATACCCGAAATCGTCGCCCCTGCAAGGTTGGTGATGCTGCTTGCGCCCGCTCCCCGCAATTGAATGCCCCCGACCACTCCGGAGATCGTTCCGGCATCGTTCTCGATGGAAACGGTCCCTAAGGCATTGATGGCGCTCGAATTTTGCGTAGTCGCGATGGTGCCGTTATTGAGAAGGGTGATGTCGGTGCCGAAGATGGCGTTGCCGGCGGATGTGATTGTGGCACCAGCATTGTTGGTGACGTTGACGGATGCGTTGACGTCGATGGCTCGCGTGGCCGTGCCTGTCGCCGAAATGGTCCCGCTGTTCGTAACGATCGCGTCGTTCGCGGCGATGGCGTTGAAACCATCGCAGGCCGTGCAGGTGATGGTACCCGAGTTGTCGATAGTCAGACCGGCCCCAGCCGTGATGCCGCCCCCCGTCCCGCCGGAGACCGTGGCATTGTTCGATACGGTGATCGAATTATTGTCCTTGACGTCGATTCCGAACACAGTGCCTGTCACCGACGCATTCGGGCTTACATTGATCGTGAGTCCGTTCTGGCTGCCGTCCCCGTAACCAAAGGGGTCGTTCTGGTTGAGCGTGGTGCCAGTGCAATCGACCGTTGTCCCCGCGATGGGAGTCCCCGGCCCGGCGGCAGGGCTACATTGAGCCTGCGCCGCGGAACCCGGCAGAAGCAACGCCGCGACGATCAATCCCGCCAAGAGTGCTGCCCAGCCAGCGCTTCGCCAGCGGCGCAAAAGCCGGATGGACCCTGGCAGGGACAGCCGAAAGCCTGCAAGCGCTCGGCGAACTTCATCGAGATGGACCACGGCGATTCCTGCCCTCGGCTACTTGGAACGCTCGTTGTGCATCGCAGTGTAAGATACAAAGCGTTCCGTGCTAAGTACACAAGCCTTTCATGCGGCAGACCTTCGCGCAATGCGTACGTTTAAATACCTACTAAGATTCTCCTGGGGTGTCCCGAAAGACACAACTGGGGATGGGTCGGCTCAGGAATGGCCGGAGACTCCGGTAGCAGGTCTCGACCCCGCAGCCCGGCGGCCTTCGAGGGCGGACTGCACCCGGGGCACGTCAACCTGGGGACACCGGCTTGCTGGCCGGCAAGGCGTCGATGTCGTCCCCCGAAAAGCCGAAGCCTTCCAAGATCTCACGCGAATGCTGGCCGACCAGCCGCGCGGGATTGCGGAGCACTTTGCCGGTCGTGGGGTCCTCTAGCCCGCCGCCATCCGCATCGTCGTGGTCTTGCCGCAGCCGCACGGCCCGAGCAGGACCAGGAACTCCTGGTCGGCAATGTCCAGGCAAAGGTCGTCGATGACCTCAGAGTTCCGAAGCTCTTGCCGATGTGCCTGAGGCTGACCGTCGCCATGATCAGGCCGGGTTGAGAAATGCCGTGTCGAACGGCACGCGCTGGCGTGCGCCGTCCTCGCAGAACAGTTCGAGGAAAGGTTCGTCGACGCGGACGTTCGCGACCGGCGATGCGGCCGCGGGGAGGGGCACGCCCCCGATCACGTTGCGCACCTCGGCGCGACCGCCTGCGCGCAGGCTGAGCGCGGTCGGGATTCCGGCGTCCGACAAGGAGTTGGCCGCGACCGAAGCTCGGTGGCCGTAGACCGAATAGGCGCGGCCCTCCTCGATGCCGAGAACGCCGAGATGCCGGCCGTTCCAGGGCGCATAGTCGCGTCCGCCATTGGAGAACCAAAGGAACGTGACCGGGAAATCCAGCGGGTTCTTGAGGCTGAGCATGACCTCGCGGCTGTCAGGCCTCGAAGCGGCAAGCCAACCGAGGCGGTTCTCTCGGGCTTCGACCAGCATCACGAAGTCCTCGTGCCGCTCGGCAATGGGATATCGGGTCAGGTCGGCAAAGCCGCCGCCCGCCATCGGCATCCGGGTCGGGTCCTGTGTCCGCGCCGGGTAGGCAAGACGCGAGCGACCCCTTGCCGGATCCGGTTCCAATGACATCGCGGGGGTTTCGACAAAGGCCTTCTCGGAAAACGACAGCCGACCTTCGCCGGGGAAGCGCACCATGGCGTGGTTCGCCACCGGGACGGCGCCGTCGCCTCCGCGGAACAGGTGGGATTCGTAGAGGAAGGGATGGTTGTCGCGGAGCGTGAACCGCTTTTCGAGAGTTGCGCCCAGGACTGGCCGCTCCAGCCGGTAAAGGGCGGTCACGCCGTCGCGCTCCTTGGTGGTTTCGACGTGTTGCCAAGGGCTGTTGGCCGGCCATCCGTGCGATGGGCCGTTCTCGACATCGCTCAGCGCGAACGGGGCGCAGAAGAAATCGCCGGAAAGATACCGGAGATTGCCTGCGATGGTCTCGTCGGTCGTGACCGAAGGATCGCCGACCCAGGGGGCGGTGTGCAGGGGCGAAATGCGGCGCCCGTCGCGCTCGATCACCAGTTCGCGAACGTGGCCGACGCGAAGGTCGAGGGAGACACGGATGCCTTCTGCCCGAATGCTGTGGAACGGCGATGCCACTGCCTCACTCCCCCTTGACCAGAAGACCGCCATCGACCCGTAGGTTCGGTCGGCTCTTGGAGCGGTTGTCCGGCCTGCTGTGGCCGGAAGGCCAGTTGAGGCACACCCCTTCTCGAGGGGCCGAAGCGAAGCCACCCCTCGGTCCCGCCCATAGCTTGGGCGTGTCGCCACCGTCTCCCGAAATCGGCTTAATCCATAACCGCGGCCTTGAGAATGCAGACCATCGTGGCGACGGCGGTCGCCTGCGAGCGATTACGGATCACATGCGGCCGGTCGCATCGATAACGGAGCGTTTCCCCCACTTTGGCGCGCTCCGTCCGACCCGAGACTTCGATTTCGAGTTCGCCTTCGAGAACCGAGAGGCATTCGACGGATCCGCGTTGGTGCGCCTCGGATTCGAGAACCCCTCCGGGCTCCGCGCGAAAATCGTACCATTGCAGCCAGTCGACCGTTTTGATCCAGCCGATGATGGCGAGGCGGCATCGGCCGTCGTCCGACATCAGGATGGGGGTATCGCCTCTCGAAGATCGTTCGATGAAGGGCTCGTCCTCATTGCCCTGCAACACCTTGTCGATCGACACGTCGAGGGCGTGTGCGAGGCGCCATATCGTCGCGAGCGTCGGGTTGGTCTCGTTGCGCTCGATCTGGCTGATGATGGATTTGGCCACGCCCGACTGTTCGGAAAGTTCCGAAAGGGAAAGGTTATAGGCCTTCCGCAATCGTTGAACGGTCTTGCCGAGGTGCCCCGACAGGGCGAGCGCCCCCGCCTCGAGCGCCTTCGCCTTGTCCCTGCCTTCGATTCCCATCGTTCCGTCCGCTGGTCGCCCGTGTTGCGACGATAGACGAAAACGTTTGGAATATCGAACGACGATGACGGTCGTCCGGGTTTGCGCCGAAGCGAGCCGGCGCTGCGCATCGTCAGCTCGCGCGATGCAACTTCTCGCTCAACCATCCCCATTGATCGTGAAGCCAGTCATTGAGCCCACGCATGTTTTGCGAAACGACTTCCCAATTCACCATCGGGCGCGCGGCCGGATCTTTGGCCGGGTCGATCGAGGCGTCGTGGATATAGGCTGCGCCGATCAGCAGGATCGCGCCAACGACAATTCCAAAGATGAAACGCATGATACCCCTCCGGCTCGGCGCGACAATGGCGGAGCGATGGCGATGTTCTTCGCAGGCGAGCACCCTGGTTCCAAGGGGCGTCCTGCCGGCCAGAACGCCGATTCGCGCGCTGCCGCCGACGCCATCGGCGAGACAGGCGCTCCTGCGAGTTCTGGACGGCAAACCGTTGTTTTAAGGACACCCTCCAACAGCTTTCGCCGTGCCTGATTGCGACTGTGCATGACGCAGTGCATTATCAT
>JBBPYT010000379.1:0-8096 GCA_038199665.1 Hyphomicrobiales bacterium | reverse complement strand
TTCGACAAGCCTCTGCACCTGGCCGGAGGTATCGCCCTTGCGCCAAAGCGTGTTGCGCGAGCGCGACCAGTAATGGACGATGGCCGTCTGCAGAGTTTGCTCCAGCGCTTCCCGGTTCATGTAGGCCACCATGAGGATATGCCCTTCCACGTTTCGGGTCACGCAGACGATCAGCCCCGCGGCGTCGAATTGCGGCGCGAAGCCGGCAGCCTGATCGGGCCGGTCGGCGGTCATGTGCAAGGGCATGGTCGATGAGCTCCGGGTAGTTTATTTGATGGAACCTGCAAAGGATTGTTCGCCTAGCCTTGGCGGCTTCCCCGGCTTGAGCCTCGAGCCGATCGGCACAATGCTCGCAGAGGCCTTGTCGAACGCTTATGTAGGCATCGAAGGCTGCGGGTTGCGCAGCATTCTCAGCGAAGCGGTAACTCATGCTGAACGACATCTACAACGAACGCATCCTCGAACTTGCCGCGAACATGCCCCGCCGCGGTCGACTGAGCAAACCCGACGCGAGCGCGACCGCGCATTCGAAGCTTTGCGGGTCTACGGTGACGGTGGACCTCGCCGTGCAGGACGGAGTCGTGACGGATTTCGCTCACGAGGTTCGGGCCTGTGCCCTGGGACAGGCCTCGTCCTCCATCATGGCGCGTAATGTCGTCGGCGCTACCGCTGCGGATCTCCGGCGCGTGCGGGAAATGATGCGCAAGATGCTGAAGGACAATGGTCCGCCACCCGACGGCACCTGGTCCGATTGCGCGGTTCTCGAACCGGTGCGGGACTACAAGGCGCGGCACGCCTCGACCATGCTGACCTTCGATGCCGTGGTGGATGCGATCGACCAGATCGAGACGCGGTGCAGCTCGGGGCGCGAGCCGGAGGCGGACGAGAACAGTCCGGCGGAAGCATAAATACTGCATATCCCACTCCCATGAGTCCATGGCACGATTTCTGGCCCACGTCCTGATCCGGTTTTATCAGCTGACCTTCTCGGCTTTCATCGGTCGCCAGTGCCGGTACCTGCCGTCCTGCTCGGACTACGCCGACCAGGCCATCGCCAAACATGGGGTTTGGCCCGGAAGCTGGATGGCACTCGCGCGCGTCTGTCGGTGTCATCCGTGGGGAGGGTCGGGCTACGATCCGGTGCCCGAAATTTGCTCGCCCCCCTTACGGCATCGGCCTTGGCTTTATGGACGCTGGTCTTCCGGATCGGGCCGCGGCGGGCCTCAGGACCGGGCCAGCAATTCGGCGGCCAAGCCGTAGACGCGCTGCCTGGCGTCGTCGGGCAGATCGCGCAAGACGTTCAGGTAGATGCGACCCATGTCGCAGAGTCTGCCGTCCTGGATGGGCGGATCGGCCGTCTTGCCGTCAAGCAGGACGGAAATTTCGCCCGGCGTCAGTTGCTTGGCCGCCAGACCGTTGGCTATGAGGTCGAAATCGGTCGCGGTCGGCGTGTCTCGGTCGGCATGGCGATCCTGTCCGTCCTTCATGGCAGCGAGCTGTTTGGACGCCAGGGCGGCGACGAGGTCGTGGTGATTTGCCGAGAAATCGGCGAGCGGCAAGTCCGCGGTGCCGTAGAGGAAGTCGGCGCATTGCTTGGGGTCGGTGGGCGCGAGGGCGTCGAGTAAGGCAAGCCGGGCGTCGAATAACGCCGCCAGTCGCGCGCCGCTTGCCCGCGCCGCGAGCACCCCTTGCGACTGTTGCAGGTCCCGAAGCGTCTCGAGGATCATGGACTCGGGCGTCGGAAGCGTGCCGGTGCCGGCGAGCTTGCGGCTGAAGCCGTCGACGACCCGCGCGTAGCTGCGCGGAAAATCCTCGTCGAGCTGCCGGTAGAAGGCGGCGAATTGGGGGACCTCGGAAAGGCGGCCCACGACCAGCTTGCGAGCAGCACCGATTTGGCCCGCCGCAGCTGAAGACGGACCGCCAGGAGCACCCGCCGGAGTTTTCAGAGTGGTCAAACGCCAGCCGAGCACGACCAGCATGCATGCTGCAAGACCGAGAAGCACATAACGCAGGACGTTCATGTAGCGCGGAGCCGTAGGGTCACCGCGGCACCATAAGCGAGCCGACGCGGCCGGCAAAGGCATCTCGCCGAGAGTGTCTTCGAGGGATTGCTGCGGCCGCGTCTTTGCTGTAGCGCCTCCCGGTCCCACCAAAGCACGATCACTGGCCTGATCATGCTGGCTTTAGAATCCCCGCCACGTTCACCGGCTTGTCGATCGCAATACGCGTCGAAGCCGATCGTGGTCGAGGCGCTTACGCCGACCTGTTTCGGCGAGTGAGCAACAGGAGGTCCGACGATGGTGTCCCTGAGCTTTCCGGATGGAGCCGAACGAGCTTATCCCCCCGGAACGACCGGTCTGGATGTGGCGAAGGGCATTTCGCCCTCGCTCGCCAAACGCGCCGTCGCCATGGCGATCGATGGGGCGACGATCGATCTTGCCGATCCGTTGCAGGCCGATGGACGAGTCGAATTCCTGACGCGCGACGATCCTCGGGCACTTGGCCTGATCCGGCACGATTGCGCTCACATTCTGGCTGAAGCGGTGCAAAGCCTTTATCCCGGCACGCAGGTGACCATCGGTCCGGTGATCGAAGACGGCTTCTACTACGATTTTTATCGCGAGCAGCCGTTCACCCCGGAGGATTTCGCCGCGATCGAGGAGAAGATGCGTGAGATCGTGGCGCGCGACCGGCCCTTCACGAAGGAGGTCTGGAGTCGGGACGAGGCTCGCGCGTTCTTCGAGAAGAAGGGCGAAGCCTTCAAGGTCGAACTTGTCGACGCGATTCCGGCCGACCAGGACTTGACAATCTACAAGCAAGGCGAATGGCTCGATCTGTGCCGCGGTCCGCATATGACGTCGACCGGCAAGGTCGGTACGGCGTTCAAGCTGATGAAGGTGGCGGGTGCCTATTGGCGCGGCGACAGCAACAATCCGATGCTGTCGCGCATCTATGGGACGGCCTTCGCGGCACAGTCAGAGCTAGACGCCTACTTGAAACAGCTCGAGGAAGCCGCCAGGCGCGACCATCGCCGCTTGGGGCGCGAGATGGATCTGTTCCATTTCCAGGAAGAGGGCCCAGGCACCGTATTCTGGCATCCGAAAGGCTGGAACCTGTTCCAGACGCTGATCGGCTACATGCGGCGGCGGCAGGACGCGGCCGGCTATATCGAAGTGAATACGCCGCAGGTGCTCGACAAGTCGCTTTGGGTCACCTCGGGCCACTGGGACTCTTTCCGGGAGAACATGTTCTTCACCCAGACCGAGGACGACCGCGTTTTCGCGCTGAAGCCGATGAACTGCCCCGGCCACGTGCTGATTTTCAAGAACGGCCTCAAGAGCTATCGCGACCTGCCGCTCAAGATCAGCGAGTTCGGCACAGTGCATCGCTACGAGCCTTCGGGCGCACTGCATGGGGTAATGCGGGTGCGCGCCTTCACGCAGGACGACGCGCACATCTTCTGCACCGACGACCAGATCATGGCCGAGAGCATCAAGGTCAACGATCTGATCCTATCGATCTACGCCGATTTCGGCTTCGACGACGTAACGATCAAACTGTCGACACGGCCCGAAAAGCGCGTCGGCTCCGACGAGGTCTGGGACAAGGCGGAAGCGGCGCTCGGCCGCGTGCTTAAGGATGTGGCGCGTCGGGGGATCGAGACCTCGGTCAACCCTGGGGAGGGGGCCTTCTACGGGCCGAAGCTCGAATACGTGCTGCGCGATGCGATCGGCCGCGAATGGCAATGCGGAACCCTGCAGGTCGATTTCAATCTGCCCGGTCGCTTCGGCGCCTTCTACATCGGCCCGAACAGCGAGAAGATCACCCCGGTGATGCTGCACCGGGCCATGTTCGGCTCGCTGGAGCGGTTCACCGGTATCCTGATCGAGCATTTTGCAGGGCACATGCCCCTATGGCTGTCGCCCGTGCAGGCCGTGGTGGCAACCATCACCCAGGAAGCCGACGAGTACGCGCTCGACCTTATAACCGAGGGCCGCAAGCTGGGGCTGCGGGTCGAGGGCGATCTGCGCAACGAGAAGATCACCTACAAGGTGCGCGAACACTCGCTGAGCAAGGTCCCGGTGTTGCTGGTGGTCGGACGGAGAGAGGCCGCCGAACGAACCGTGTCGGTGCGCCGGCTCGGGTCCAATGCACAGGTCGCGGCGACCGGCCGAGAGATCCTGGATGCTCTCGCGGCCGAAGCCGTGCCGCCCGACCTGCGGCGTGCGATGCCCTGATCGAGGCGGCAAACGGACGTCAGTTGCCCTTGAGCGCCGCCGCGAGGGCCTGCGCCTGGTCGGCGGCCGGATTGCCGAACAGGATCGGCGTTCCGCCGCCCTCCATCAGCGCCGCCCAGGCGCGGAGCCCTCGCGGAGCCCACAGCACGGCCAGGACGTTGCCGGCGCAGTCGTGAACCTTGCACAGGTGGTCGATGCGATAGCTCTTTCCACCGAGGTCGATCGTCCTGCTGGGGGACGCAACGCCGTCCCCCTCCTTCAAGAAGGCTCTGACCCAATCGGGAATGGCCTTGTCCTTCAACAATCGGGTCAGCTCGAAGCGATATTGGGAATGTCGTAGAACGTCGAACAGATAGGTATCCGGCTCGGCGGCCGCGCTCAAATCGATTGCACTGAGAGTCAGCAATGCGGCGAGAAAAACGGGTTTCATCCAAGGTGTTCCGACGGATTTTGACCGGCAAAGCTCAGCACGACCCACCTCGCAAGTCGACCCTTCAAAACGCCTTGAACGCGATGATGGTGCGCGTGTCGACGATGCCGTCGATCACCTGCACCTTCTCGCCGACGAAACGGCCGACGTCGGTGTCTTTCGACACGTAGAACTTGGCGAGCACGTCATAATGGCCCGCAATGGAATAGATTTCCGAAGCGATCTCCGCTTCCGCCAGCGCGCTGGCCACCGCGTAAGTTCGGCCCAGCGCACACTTGATTTCGACGAAAAAGGTCTGCATCGATACCGTCCGACTCAGCACTCGCGCTGCACGCTCTATTTTGCGACGACTTCCACGTCGCGGTCGAGGGCCGATTGCACCTTGAACTCGGTCTGATACGTCTTCCCGTTGTGCCGAGCGATAGCGACGTAGTCGCCCTCCGCAAGCACCAGCGACGGAAAGGCGCCGATCAACTCGCGGATCACGTCGCCGCCGGGCGTCAGCAGCGTAAAGCTGGTGTTCGCCAGCGCCTCGCCGCCAGGCGCATTGACAAGTTTGAGCGTCAGTATCGCCGCCTTATGTTTCACCGTTGCCTGGACGAGCTTGCCGGCCTGCACCTTCAAATCGGCGCTGACCACGGAATTGGTGTTGCTCACCGGTGTCAGCGAACCGACGCCCACGGTATCGAGATAGGTCGACACTACGTGGTAGCTGCCTTCGGGAAGACGAATGATCTGGCCCGGCTTGGCATCGGCCACGACGAGTTTGGCCTCGGGGTTGCCATGCTCGGGCACGAAGATCGAGAGCGAGAGCCTGTCCGGCGCGATGGGCGAGTCGCCGAGCGTGCCCCCGACTTCGATGGCACCCGCGTTGAGGTTGAGCCGTTCGCTCGACACTTTGTCGGCGATGTCGACCCGCTTCATCGTACTGGCGAAGCCGTAGGCAGCATGCACCATGTAACGGCCGACCGCCAGCGAGAGTGTCGGCTGGGCGTCGGTCGACTGCGCCACAAGCTTATGACTGCCGTCAGGCTCCGGCCGGTTGTCGAAGATGCGCCACTTCACTCCCGCCTTGACCAGCGGGAGGTCGGCCGTGAGCGTCGCCGCGAGGTGCAGGATGCCGTGCCCGGGCTCGAGAGCCTCACTTCTCGGGGCCGCCGGTGCGCTGTCGTGCATCTGCCCGGTGGTCTGAGCCAGCAGCGGAGTCGCGCACCCGAAGGAGCCCACGAGAGCCAGAACCTGAATGCGGGCGCGAAAGGTGGAAGCCATCGAATGCCGGTTGCTTGGGCCGCGCGGCCCCGTTTCGCTGCATAGGGTGCAGCAGCATTGCGCATGCAGCGCAATTCGGTCCGGAAGATGGCGGCGGCATCGCAAGGCGCCGCCGACCGACCGAACTGACGTTGACACCTCGGGCGCCGCGACCCTATTGATGAAACTGCATGGTCCCCGGAAGGGGTTCGCAAGGGAATGCGGCGGGGCTTCGGCCCCGGCAAGCCGCAACTGCCCCCGCAACTGTGAGCGGGTAGCCGAGTGCCATCAGCCACTGGGTCAGCGAGCCGTGAAGTTCGGCTTGTCCCCGGGAAGGCGGCGCGACGCGACCGATCCGCGAGTCAGGAGACCTGCCATGCACGATACGTTGCGCGCGCTGGGCGGGGTGCCTCGGCAGCTGTTCGGAACCGGGCCGACCGGTCGATCCGAACATCTTTTCGGCCTCCGGCCGCGAGGGCGCAAGCACCCGCCGCACGTGCGTCCGCCGCGCACGAGGAGAACCGGGTGAACGCCATCGAACACGACCAGCCGACCGGTAGCGCGACTACGATCTATGTCTGCGTAACATGCCGCCAGGAAGGCGAGCCCGCGCTGCCCCTCGAGGGGAGGGCCGGCAGGCGTCTTTACGGCGCGCTCGAAGCCGAGACCGTCGGCGACCCCGCCCTGAAACTTGTCGCCGTGGAGTGTTTGAGCGTGTGCAAGCGTCCTTGCACCGTCTCCTTCGCATCGCCCGGCAAGTGGACCTACGTCTACGGCGACCTGCCTCCGGAAACGGCCGCCCCGGTCGTGGTCGCCGCGGCCAGGCTCTACACGAAGACCGCGGACGGGCTGATTCCCTGGAAGCAGCGATCCGACGCGATCAAGAAGGGCGTCGTGGCTCGCGTGCCGCCAGCCCCGCGAACGTCTTCCCCGGAAGGACAAGCCGCATGAGCCAGTTGAACAAGGTTCCGGTCACCGTGGTCACCGGGTTTCTCGGGGCCGGAAAGACCACCATGATCCGTCATTTGCTGGAACAGGCGCGCGGTCGACGGCTGGCGCTTATAGTCAACGAGTTCGGCGACGTCGGGGTGGACGGCGACGTCCTCAGATCCTGCGGCATCGACTCCTGCCCCGAGGAGAACATCGTCGAACTCGCCAATGGTTGCCTGTGCTGCACCGTTGCCGAGGATTTCGTCCCGGCCATCGAGGCGCTCCTTGGGCGCACGCCGCGGCCCGACCACATCGTCGTGGAAACATCCGGGCTTGCCTTGCCGAAGCCGCTGGTCAAGGCTTTCGATTGGCCCGACATTCGCGCCAAGGTGACGGTCGACGGCGTCGTTGCCGTGGTGGACGGAGCCGCTGTCGCGGAAGGGCGTTTCGCTGACGACCCGGCCAAGCTTGCGGCGCAGCGGCAGGCCGACGGCTCGATCGACCACGACAATCCCCTGGAGGAGGTCTACCAAGACCAACTGCTCTGCGCCGATCTCATCGTGTTGAACAAGACCGATCTTCTGACCCCCGACAGGCTCCGGCAGGTGAAGGCCGAGATCGAGCAGACCGTTCCGCGCGCCGTGAAGATCGTGGCGACCGTCGAGGGGCGCATCGACCCGACAGTTCTGCTCGGCATCGGGGCAGCGGCGGAGGATGATCTTGCGGCGCGGCCGTCGCATCACGACGGCGAGGCAGGGCACGATCACGACGATTTCGACAGTTTCGTGCTCGACGTGCCGACTTTCGACGATCCCATAGCCTTCGTCGACCGTCTCGCGGCAGTCGCGGGTGTTCACGGCATCTTGCGGATGAAGGGTTTCCTGGCGGTGCGGAACAAGCCCATGCGGCTTTTGGTGCAGGGCGTGGGTGCACGGTTCCGGCAGCAGTTCGATCGCCCTTGGGGTCCTGGCGAGGAGCCGCGCGGGCGTCTCGTGGTGATCGGCGAAAAAGGACTGGACCGGGCGGCGGTGGCGGCAGCCGTCGGGGTTTGACGTGCACCTTCTGCCGACCGACGCACGATCGCTCGACGATGAGGCTGCAGCCATCGACCTGGCCCAGACGCCCGCGGATCTCGTCATGCTCTCCTTCTCGGACGGCGAGCTTGCCGGCGTGGCCGCGGCGCATGGCGCCGCCCAAGGCCTGCCAACCCTGCGGCTCGCAAACCTCGCCAAGCTGAAGCATCCGTTTTC
>JBBPYT010000378.1:0-9851 GCA_038199665.1 Hyphomicrobiales bacterium | reverse complement strand
TTCGGCGATTTGGGCTTTCGCGGCCGTTTTAGCTTTGGCTTACGTGGTGCTGCGCGAAACACCCTTCGGCCGGCAGATCTACGCCGTGGGCGCGGACCCCGAAGCGGCGGCAAAGGCTGGCATCGACGTGCGCCGCATCATCTTCACGACCTATTGCATATGCGGTCTTTGCGCGGCGGTCGGCGGCATCGTGTCCGCAAGCCAGGTCGCGGCCGCCTCCTCCACCTTCGGGTACCAGAAGGAGTTTTCGATCATCGCCGCCGCAGTCCTTGGCGGCACGAGTCTGTTCGGCGGTCGGGGCGGCGTCCTCGGCACCGTGTTCGGCGCAGTGCTCATCCAGACCGTCGAGAACGGGCTGGTCATGACCAATGCCGATCCCTACCTGTACCCGCTGGTCATCAGCGCCATCATCTTCATCGCGGTTCTCGTGGACAGTCTGCGCACCGACATGCTGGAGAAGCTCGAACGGCGCAAGATCCGGGTGGAACCGACGCAGCGCCAGCCGCTGCGCACCCGCCAGGATGCGGGTGGATCCTTGCTGGAACCGGGAAATTAGCGGAGCCTCTGACCGACGATGCCGTCAGGCCTGTCGCGTCCGAACGGCGCGAGCTGTTTCACCCGAGGGTTATGGGCCGCATAAGTTCACCGACACGGGCGCCGCGGCGGAAGCGCCATCGTTGGTGCCGAATCGCTGGTGTTGCGTGCGCAAACGCAAGATGCTGCGTCAATAGCTCAGGAAACCACTCCGTGAGAAATCCGGGTCAGCCCAGGACTTTGCCGGGCTGACGCTTGGCGATGAAGGCGTCGATTCCGTCGTGCGCATCGTCGAGCATCATGTTGCGGGCCATGGCATCGCCGGCATAGCGATAGGCCTCGTTCAGGCTCATCGCGCCCTGGGAGTAGAACATCTGCTTGCCGAGCCTCACGGCCGCCGCGCTTTTCGCGCAGATCTGGGCGGCATAGTCCTGAACCGTAGCCTGGAGCTGGTCGTCTTCGGCAACCGCATTGATGAGGCCGTAGTTCATGGCCTGCTCCGCCGTGATGAAACGGCCCGTGAAAAGCATGTCGAAGGCGGCCTTTGACGGAATGTTGCGCGACAGCGCGACGGCCGGAGTCGAGCAGAACAAGCCGACATTTATCCCCGAGACAGCAAAGCGCGCGCTTTTCGTCGCAACGGCGAGATCGCATGCTGCGACGAGCTGGCAGCCTGCGGCAGTCGCGATGCCTTGAACCTGGGCAATCACCGGCACCGGCACGGCTCTGATCGATTGCATGACGGTGCTGCAGCGAGCGAAGAGCGCGCGAAAGTAGGCCTCGTCCGCGTTCGCCCGCATCTGCTTCAGATCATGTCCGGCGCAGAACGCCCTGCCAGCCCCGGCAAGCACCACGCAGCGCACGGCTTTGTCTTCGGCCACGGCCTGCAGTGCCGCTTGCAAGGCGGCGAGCAATTCTTCGGACAGCGCGTTGAACTGAGCCGGGCGATTGAGCGTCAACGTCGTGACACCTTTCGCTTCGTCGGTAAGCACCAGCGAGTCGGACGCCTTAGCCTTCGGATGAGTTCGGATTGCGCCGGCATTCATGACCGTCCCCTTGTGATCCTCTCCATCCCCGAGTCATGCGAGGCTATGATCACGCACGCTCGGCCGCGATGCTATCGCGCAAGACACGCTTCTGCACCTTTCCGGTCGACGTCCTGGGGAGCGTCGTGAAGACGACCCGCTTCGGGCATTTGAAGTGGGCCAGCCGCTCACGGGAGAATGCGATGATGTCTTCAGCCGTGGGTATCTCGACGGATGGCGCCAGTTCGATGAAGGCGCAAGGAACTTCGCCCCAATGTTCGTCCGGCAAGGCGACCACGGCGGCCGCGAACACGGCGGGGTGGTGGCACAGTGCATCCTCCACCTCGATCGAGGAGATATTCTCACCGCCGCAGATGATGATGTCCTTCAGGCGGTCCTTGATCTGGATGTAACCGTCCGGATGGCGAACAGCAAGATCGCCCGAGCGGAACCAGCCGCCCGCGAAAGCCGCCTCGGTCGCCTCCGCATCCTTGAGATAGCCCTTCATCACAATGTTGCCCCGGAAACGAATTTCTCCGAGGACTTGGCCGTCCCCAGGTACCGGCGCACCGCCTTCCGGATCAGCGACGATCACGTCTTCGCACACCACATTGGTCAAGCCTTGACGGGCGCGCCTCGCGGCCTGGTCTGCCGGCGTGAGTTGGTCCCACTCTTCGCGCCAAGCGCAAGTTACTGCAGGGCCGTACGTCTCCGTCAGTCCATAGGTATGCGTGACCTCGAAGCCCCGCTGCTGCATTCCCTGCAGGACGGCTGCGGGTGGCGGAGCCCCTGCGGTCATCACCTTGCACTCATGCGAGAAGGAGCGTCGTTCCTCCGGTTTCGCGTCCAGCATGATCTTCAGGACGATCGGGGCACCGCAGAGATAACCGACATTCTCGTCCGCGATCGCATCGTAGACCCCGCGGGCGCTGACCTTGCGCAAACACACGTTCGTTCCGGCTTTCGCGGCCAGGGTCCAAGGAAAGCACCATCCGTTGCAGTGAAACATCGGCAGCGTCCAAAGATAGACCGGTCGCTCGCCCATGTGCCATTCGAGGATGTTGCCGACCGCGTTCAGGTAGGCCCCCCTATGATGATACAGGACACCCTTTGGCCGGCCCGTGGTTCCGGACGTATAGTTCAGGCTGATCGCGTCCCATTCATCGTCGGGTCCGGAGGAGACGAAATCTGGATCGCCCGTCGCGAGCAGGGCCTCGTAATCCATCAGGCCGAGCCGCTCGCCGGCCACGGCGGGGTCGAGAATATCGATTACGACGGGGGGCCGTCCGAGCATAGCAAGCGCGGCTTTCATCGTTCCCGAGAATTCACTATCGGTGACCACGATCTTGGCTTCGCTATGCTGGAGAATGTAGGCGATGGTCGCGGCGTCGAGCCGGGTATTGAGGGCAGTGAGGATGGCGCCCGCCATCGGCACCCCGAAATGCGCTTCGTAGAGTTCGGGCGTGTTGGCCGCCATGATGGCCACAGTGTCGGTCCGCCCGACCCCCAAACCCACCAACGCCGACGCCAACTGACGGGCTCGTCGGTCGGTGCATGCCCAACTGATGCGGCGGTCCCCGTAGATCGTCGCAATTCGGTCAGGGTGGGCCGCTGCCGCGCGACGCAGAAACGAGAGGGGCGACAACGGCACATGGTTGGCCGGCCGTCTCCGCAGAAAATCATCGACCTGCGGCTCGGCGAAGTGGTCTTCTCCGCTCCTTTCGATCCCCATGGCGTGACCTCGCTTGGCGCCTGACACGAAAACCTCGTGCAAGTGTCCCTGATGTTTCCGCTCTCAGATCAAGGCGTCGCGGTGGACCGTCATGGTTAGGCTGCGATGCTCCAAGTGCGGCAATCACGCATTGGAGGCAGGATTTAGCCAAAAGTCGAGTGCGCTTGCTTCGGTCAGCATCCGGGCTGGCCGAGCACGGGGGAAGGCGTTGTCGTTCATTGCCTGCCTGACGAGATCGTGCCAATGCGAGGGAGACCGGTGCCTCGTTGGCGCACGAAATGCCGATGAAACAAGTCCCGGAGTCGGCGATCATTCTCGAAGGAGGCGGCACGATGCATGCGGAGAGATATTTCGAAGATTTGACCGTCGGCGACCTTTTCGTTTTTGGCGAAGCCAACATGGCGCAAAGCGAGATGATGTGCTTCGCCCGGCGCTTCGATCCGCAGCCGTTCCACCTTGATCCGAATGAGGCTGCGAAAACCTCCGTCGGCGGATTGATCGCAAGCGGCTGGATGACGGCAAGCGTTGCCATGCGGTTGCTTTGCGACGCGGCTCCCTTTGGCAGCACTCCGTTCTTGGGGCGCGGCGTCGATGAATTGCGTTGGCCGGCGCCCGTCCGCCCTGACGATATCCTCACCGGTACGGCAGAAGTCATCGAGATGCGGCCGTCGGCAAGTCGACAAGACCGAGGGACAGTTCGCATGCGCCTCGTGTTGCGCAATCAACGAGGGGCCACCGTATTTAGCATGGTCCCTTCGATGGTGGTGCCGACTCGGCCCAAGGGCCAGGAGGTCTGACGGGCGTCTTTCGCAGGCGCACCTCCCGCCCGCAGCTTGCCTTCGAGGCCGGCTTCAAGTTGCAAGACAGAGCGTCGGTCTGCGGGCGTCTGACCAGGTCCGACCTCATCGGCAGGATGCCTGCCCATCTGGGCAGTAGGCGAGGGCTCGGGGCATTCGCACATTAGGGACAACGTAGGAGACCCGCATGGTCAACCCCGCTGCCATATCCTCGCTTGAGACCCTCTCTGGGGCACTGTCCGACCTCGTCGGCCGCGCGGCACCGAGCGTCGTCGCTGTCCGCTCCCACCGCGCGAGGTCGAGCGGCTTCGTTTGGCGGTCCGGACTGATCGTCACAGCCGATGAAGCCCTCGCGGAAGAAGGCGAGATCTCCGTGACGTTGCCAGGCGGCGAGAGCGTCGGTGCGACCTTGGCGGGCCGCGATCCGACGACCGACGTGGCCTTGCTCCGAGTTGATCGGCTGGACCTGAAGCCGTTCCGGCTCGACACGACCCCCGCGAGGCCTGGCGCGCTCACGCTCGCTGTTGGGTCTCACGAGGGAGCGCCGAATGCGGCCTTGGGCATGGTCTCTTGCGCCGGGGAGGGTTGGCGAAGTATGCGGGGCGGCGAGATCGACGCCAGGATCGAACTCGACATCGCCCTCAGACGGGATGCTGAAGGTGGCCTAGCGCTCGATGCCGCTGGCCGCGCGCTCGGCATGGTGGTGCTCGCGCCGCGACGGCGGGTTCTGGTCATTCCGGCCGCTACCATCGAGCGTGTCGCGGAGAAGCTTAAGGACCACGGGCGGATTGCCCGCGGCTATCTCGGGCTAAGTCTCCAGCCCGTCGGCCTGGACGGTGGAGGCGTCGGCGCCATAGTGATGAGCGTCGACGCCGAGGGCCCCGGAGCCAAAGCAGACGTCCGCCAGGGGGACGTAATCGTGGCTTGGAACGGACGCCCGGTCGGCAGCGTGCAGTTGCTCCTGCGCGGGCTCGGCGCCGATAGCGTCGGCTCAGCCGTGAGCCTGTCCTTGAAGCGGGCGGGCACGCCCGTACAGGCGAGTTTGACCATCGGCGAGAGACCGCAGACTTGACCGAAGAGGGCGCGCCAGAGCCGATCGTCGTAGCGATGGAAATCGAGGAGCCGGGCCTCGCGGACCTGCTTGCTGCTCTGCTCGCCGACATCCCGGGGCTGCGTCTCGCGGCGCCTGACGAAGCGGCGGATGTCGTCCTGGTCTCCAGAACGGCTGCGTCCCTCGAGCACGAGTCCGCGCTTACCCCGCGCGAACTGGAGGTGCTCGCGCTGATGGCCGAGGGTGCTTCCAACAAGGCAATCGCCCGACGGCTTGGAATCTCTGTCCACACGGCCAAATTCCATGTCGGCTCACTCCTCGACAAGCTCGATGCGATTGGCCGAACTGACGCCGTCGCTCATGCGGCCCGGCTCGGCGTCATCCATCTTTGACGTTCGCGAGCATCACGTGCTACCGGCCGTCGACTGGACTAAAGAACGCTGCGTCGTGAGATCGCCCCGCTCATATCAACGGGCAGATCGAGGCGGGGGTTCGTGGCTCTGCGCCAGGCGCGAGACAAGACCATGCCGATGCCCAAACCTGCATGCCCTGCAGGTGAACTTACGTGGCGACAGCTGCCCGAACCCGAAGCGAACGGGAAGCGCTACCTCAAAATTTCGCTGGGTGCCTTTCCAGCGGCAGTTTGGCAAGCGAGGCGCGCTGCGCTCAGCGACGACGGGGCGCACTTGGCCGGGACTGACCTCGGCTCGCGCGCTCTAGCGGCCGATTGCTTGGCGGCTTTGGGCAGTTGTACACGTTGCTTCATGGTCGTTACCTCGTAACCGTTTGCCCGCCGTCATCGAATGACTCTGGGCCTGCTTTATGGTCCGGCGGAGCACGCGTTCCAACGGTGCAATCGACTGGACCGATGCGGGCGGTTTCGCGAGCGACTGCCCGCCTCACCGATCCCATGTGCCAGTTCGCATCGCCGATGCCGCGGATCGGGCAGGTGTTATGGTCGATCAGTCTCCGGCACGAATTGTTCGCGGCGGCGCGCTCGTCAATCACAACATTGCCTGACAAGACATGGGCTTAAGGCGCGGAGCAACGGAATGACGTACAAGGTACAAGTTGGTCCGCCACAGATCGCGATCCATCAGGGTCAAACCGTCCTCGTCAGCCAAACGGACGGGTCTATCGATTCGCGCTCGGAATTCGGACTGTATTTCTTCGACACACGCCTGATCAGCAACTGGGCGATCTATGCCGACGGTATGCCATGGGACTTGCTGAATGGAGGCGCCGTCAATTCTTTTGCCTCGCGCATCTATCTCACCAACCGCGCCTTTATGAGTGGAAGCGGCGCCGTTCCGGCGCGCACGCTGGGCTTGGTGCTAGGAAGGCTGATTCAAGGCGGCCTCCATGAAGATTTCGACATCACCAATCATGGCGCGGGCGCCGTGGCCTTCAACTTCGAAATCGCGATACGCTGCGATTTTGCCGACATTTTCGAAGTCAAGTCGAACCGCATCATTCGCCGTGGGGAGATCACCACGGATTGGTCCGTCGCGGAGCAGAGTCTACGGACCGTGTACAGCAACGCCGATTTCTTTCGTCAGGTCACAATCGCGCCGAGTGGAGGAATGCATCAGGTCGTCTACGCCAATGGCCGCCTGAGCTTCAAAGTTGCTCTCAAGCCCGGCGAAACTTGGCATTGCTGCCTGCTTTACGAGTTTGGCGCAGGTTCACAGCCGGTGAGTGCTCCGCCGTATTGCGCGCACGAAACTCAGTCCGCAGACAGCGCCGTGAGGATGGCGGGCTGGAAGACTGAGGTGCTGAACATTCGCACATCTAACGAAGAGTTCTACCGCTGCTTCAACCAAGCGATCGACGACATGGCGTCGCTTCGCTTGCCAATGGGCGGGTCAGGCAACATGGCCTTCATACCCGCAGCCGGGTTGCCTTGGTTTGTGGCCATATTCGGCCGCGACAGCCTGATCGTATCGCTCCAGAATATGTTGATCTACCCCGAATTCGCAGTCGCCGCGCTCGACGTGCTCGGCAGCCTGCAGGCGACGGAGCGGGACGACTATCGCGATGCCGAACCGGGGAAGATCCTGCACGAAATGCGCTACGGCGAACTGGCGCATTTCAAGCTCATCCCGCACACCCCTTACTACGGCACGGCGGACGCCACTCCGCTTTACCTGATCACGCTACACGAAGCTTGGCGGTGGACCGGCAATCGAGATTTGCTGGAGCGTCATCTGGCGACGGCGGAAGCTTGCCTGGCGTGGATCGACGAGTATGGTGATCGCGACGGCGACGGCTTCCAGGAATACCAGACCCGCTCGCCCGTCGGCTATGAAAACATGGCCTGGAAGGATGCCGGCGACAGCGTTTCCTACCTCGACGGCACTCCTGTGAAAGGTCCCAAGGCGCTTTGTGAACTGCAAGGCTATGTTTATGACGCCTGGGTTCGGATGGCTGAAGTTTACGAGGTGCTCGGGCAGCCCGATCGCGCGGGCGCGTTGAGAAACAAGGCGCATGCGCTTTTCGTGCGCTTTAACGAGGTTTTCTGGAACGACGCGGCCGGCTATTACGCCTATTGCCTCGATGGCGAGAAGAGACCGGTTTTCACCGTTGCATCAAACGTTGGCCATTGCCTGTGGTCCGGCATCGTTCCTCCGGATCGCGCCGCGCGCGTCGTGGAGCGGTTGATGCGGCCCGACATGTGGACCGGATGGGGAATCCGTACCCTGTCAGCCGATCACCCGTCGTACAATCCCTACTCCTATCAAAACGGTTCGGTTTGGCCGCACGACAATGCCATCATCGCGCTCGGCTTCCGCCGTTATGGCTTTGCCGCCGAGGCGGCGCGGATCGCCCGCGACGTGAGCGAAGCTGCCAGCCACTTCCTGCTGAATCAGCTTCCCGAACTCTACGCCGGCATCTCGCGCGATCCGACCGGGTTCCCGGTGCAATATGTCGGAGCCAACGTGCCACAGGCCTGGGCAGCCGGTTCTGTGTTCATGCTTCTGCTGATGCTCTTGGGCCTGCATCCCGATGCAGCCAATGGCTGCATCGAAATTGATCCCTACCTGCCTAAATGGCTTTCGGACGTCACCTTGCTGGGCCTGCGCCTCGGCGATCAGAAGTTCGACATCCGGTTCTGGCGAGAGAACGATACGACTTGCAGCGAAGTCGTCAAGGGTAACCCGAATGCCGTCGTCCGACGAGGTTCAGGGTAGTGCGAAGGCGATCGTTCGATCCGCGTGTGTTCCCCGACAGCATCAGTTCCCGCCTATCATCCAGCACGCGGTCTGGCTCTACCTCCGCTTTCCCTGAGCTAGCGGACCGTGGAGGACCTGCTCGCCGAGCGCGGGCTCGACGTCTCCCACGAGGCGGTTCCGTTTTTCGCACGAGCGTTGCGATCGGTAGGGCGGGATAGGACTGGACGACACCGAGAATTCGGCGGTCCAGGTCATCGTCGCATTTTATCATCTAACCTTGGCATTGCTGAGGAAAAAAAGCCTAAATGACACCCGTGTCCAGAGAAAATCGACCAGGTCATCCTCGGACATCCACCGTAACGTCGGAGCGTGGCTGACGCGAGGCCGGCCATCTTGGAGGGAAGTAGGTCATGTCCAACCGCCCGCCGTTGAAGCTTCACGTCCCGACACCGCCGGCGCGACCCGGAGAACCCGTGTCTTTCGCGCATTTGCGCATTCCCGAGGCCGGAGCCGTGCGGTGTCCGGATCCGGCCGTCGACGCATCGGAGGTCCGAGACCTCGCCTACGACCTCGTCCGAGTGCTGGACGAGCGAGGCCGAGCGGTCGGCCCCTGGAATCCGAAGCTCGAGCCGGATATCTTGCGTCGGGGCCTCAGGGCGATGCTCCTGACGCGAATCTTCGACGACCGGATGTTTCGCGCGCATCGCCAGGGCAAGACGAGTTTCTACATGAAGTCCCTGGGGGAGGAGGCAATCGGTGCGGCGCAGTCGCTGATGCTTGGCCGCGACGACATGTGCTTCCCGACCTACCGCGTGCTGAGCTGGCTCATGGCCCGCGACTACCCGCTCGTCGAACTCTGCAACCAGATCTTCTCGAACCAGGAGGACCCGCTGAAGGGGCGCCAGCTTCCGATCCTCTATTCGGCACGCGCCTACGGCTTCTACTCCCTGTCGGGCAACGTCGGCAGCCGCTTCGGCCATGCCGTCGGATGGGCGATGGCCTCGGCCTACAAGGGCGACGACAAGATCGCGCTGGCCTATATCGGCGAAGGGGCGACGGCCGAGGGCAACTTCCATGAGGCGCTGACCTTCGCCTCCGTCTATCACGCGCCGGTCATCCTGTGCGTCACCAACAATCAGTGGGCGATCTCCAGCTTCCAGGGCATCGCCGGCGGCGACGAGGCGACCTTCGCCGCGAAGGCAATCGGGTACGGCATGCCCGGGCTGCTCGTCGACGGCAACGATTTTCTCGCGGTCTGCGCGGCGACCCGATGGGCTGCCGAGCGCGCCCGAACCAATCATGGCGCGACGCTGATCGAACTCTTCACCTATCGGGCCGCGGGTCACTCGACAAGCGACGACCCGACCCGGTATCGCCCCGCCGATGAAGCCGAACGCTGGCCGCTCGGCGATCCTGTGGACCGGCTCAAGCAGCACCTTGTCCTCATCGGGGAATGGGATGACGAGCGCCAGGCGGCGCTCGACGCCGAATCGACCGAGGGCGTTCGCGCGGCGGCCAAGAAAGCGGAGGCGGTGGGCA
>JBBPYT010000377.1:0-4883 GCA_038199665.1 Hyphomicrobiales bacterium | reverse complement strand
TGGAACTTGCGTCCGATGCCGAGTTCGGCGATCGAGGCTTCGTCGCGTTTGGTCAGGTCCACGGTGCCGCTGAAATAAACCTGACCTTCATCGGGCCGGGTCTTGCCCGTGATGACGTCCATCATGGTGGTTTTACCCGCGCCGTTCGGCCCGATGATGGCGCGCATCTCACCTGCCTCCAGGGTCAGCGACAACCCGCGCAGGGCCTTGTATCCGTCGAAGGAGACCTTCACGTCATCCAGGTAAAGCAGCGAATGCGTAAGGACGGGCGCCGTCATCGAGCTTGCCTCGCAACGGCGGGGAGCTGCTCTTCCGGAACAATGGGGTGCTCGTTCGGCGGCGGGGGAGATCTTTGGGCCGGAAGGCGGTCGACGAGGCCCAAAATCCCCTTCGGCAGGAACAGAGTGACCATGATGAACAGCGCGCCGAGCGCGAAGAGCCAGTATTCGGGAATGGCGCCGGTGAAGAACGTCTTGCCCCAATTGACCAGCACCGCGCCGAGCGCCGCGCCCACCAACGTCCCACGCCCCCCGACCGCGACCCAGATGACGGCCTCGATGGAATTGGCGGGCGCGAATTCGCTCGGATTGATGATACCGACCTGCGGGACGTAGAGCGCTCCGGCGACTCCTGCCATCATGGCCGATAGGGTGAACACCACCGTCTTATAATTCTCGACCCGGTAGCCGAAGAAGCGCGAGCGGCTTTCGGCGTCGCGGATGGCAACCATCACCTTGCCGAACTTCGAGCTCACCACGGCCACGGCGATGAGGTAGCCGCAGGCGAGCGCCAGGGCGGAGAGCGAGAACAGAGCGGCGCGCGTTGCATCCGATTGGATGTTGAAACCGAGGATGTCCTTGAAGTCGGTCAGGCCGTTGTTGCCGCCAAAGCCCGTGTCGTTGCGGAAGAAAGCCAGCAGCAGCGCGTAGGTCAACGCCTGCGTGATGATCGACAGGTAGACGCCGGTCACGCGCGAGCGGAACGCGAAGTAGCCGAACGCACAGGCGAGAACGCCGGGCACCAGCAGCACCATCAGCATCGCATAGGCTAAGGACGAAAAGCCCCACCAGGTCACCGGCAGGGCATGCCAGTTCAGGAAAACCATGAAGTCGGGCAGATCGGGGTTGGCATAGACGCCCCGGGGCCCGATCTGGCGCATCAGATACATGCCCATGCAGTAGCCGCCGAGCGCGAAGAAGGCGCCATGGCCGAGCGACAGTATCCCGCAATAGCCCCACACGAAATCCAAGGCCAAGGCGAGGAGCGCGTAGCAGAGATATTTTCCGACGAGCGTGACGACATAGGGCGACAGGTGCAGCGGCGATCCTGGGGGCACCGCCACCGCAAGGATAGGCACGACGATCGCCGCCCCGAGGACCACCGCGAGGAAGACGAGGCCACGCCTGTCGAGGCCATGTCGGCTCAGCATGGTCAGGCCTCCACCGCGCGGCCCTTGAGGGCGAAAAGTCCGCGCGGGCGTTTCTGGATGAAGAGGACGATGAAGGCCAGAATAACGATTTTGGCGAGCACCGCCCCGGCCAAAGGCTCGAGGAACTTGTTGGCGATGCCAAGACTGAGCGCCGCCACCAAGGTACCCCAAAGATTACCCACGCCTCCGAAGACCACGACCATGAAACTATCGATGATGTAGCTTTGCCCGAGGTTCGGGGACACGTTGTCGATCTGCGACAGCGCCACGCCGGCGACGCCCGCGATCCCGGATCCGAGTCCGAATGCCAGCGCATCGATCCGGCCGGTCGAAATTCCCATGGCGGAGGCCATGCGGCGGTTCTGCGTCACGGCCCGCATTCGTAGACCGAAGGAGGTCGCCCGCAGGACGAACTGCAGGGCGATGAAGACGGCGATCGTGAACACGATGATCCACATGCGGCCCGTCGTAATGTCGAGGCCGCCGATGTGGACCGACCCTGCCATGAACGACGGAGCGCCGACCTCGCGGTTGTTGGCGCCGAAGACGGAACGCACCGCCTGCTGGAGGATGAGCGACACACCCCAGGTGGCGAGCAGGGTTTCGAGCGGCCGGCCGTACAAATGGCGGATCACCAGCCGCTCGATGGCGATGCCCACGCTCCCCGACACCAGAAAGGCCAGAGGCAGGGCGATGAACAGTGAAAAATCGAACAGGCCGGGCGCGCGGGCGCGGATCGCCTCCTGCACCACGAAGGTCGTGTAGGCGCCGAGCATGACCATCTCGCCGTGCGCCATGTTGATGACGCCCATCACGCCGAACGTGATGGCGAGGCCGATCGCCGCGAGCAGCAGCACTGAGCCCAGCGAAAGCCCGTACCAGACGTTCTGGATGGCCTGCCACATCGCCAGTCGGGTCTGAATCAGCGCAACCGCCCCTTGTGCCGCCTTCACCACCGCCGGGGAAGCGTCCGGAGCGGACGCAAGCGCGCTTAACAGGGCGAGCGCATCGCCGTCGCCCCGCGACTTGAGGACTGAAACTGCGTCGAGACGATCGACTTCGGGGATGCTGCTCGCCATAGCGACGATCGCCGCCTCGGTTTCGAGCAGGGCTCGTTTGACAGCCGGATCGCCTTCTTTGGCGAGGGCTGCTTCGACGCCTGCTTGCACCTTGGGATCGTGCGATCGGAACATCGCCTGCGCGGCGGCCAGCCGCTTGCCCGTATCGGGCGACAGGAGATCGAGCGAGCCCACGGCCGCGTCGAGCTTCGAGCGCACCCCATTGTTGAGCCGGACCTTCTTCAGGCCGGCCTGTTCCACTGCTTCGGCCTTGCCGCCCGTCTCGGCGTCGAACAGGAGTCCGCTGTCGTCCTTGTAGTAGATCGTGTGCGTCCTTGGATCGAAAAGCAGACGGTTGTCGCCCAAGGCGCCGAGCACCGCGGGCACGGTAGCGGTGCCGCTCGCGATGAGCGCGTCGATACCCTTCTCGGTTTCGGGGAACTTGTCGGCGGAGAAATGCGCGAACGCGTCATGGAGCGTCGTGGCGCGGGCGAGGCTGGGCATCGTGACGATGACGACAACCGCGAAGCACACCAGAACGGCCGCGACCAACCTCTCCGATGCAAACCCACCGGCCCGCCAGGCTTTGCCTCGGGTCATGACCATCGGCTCCGGTCTATCGCTCGTCGGGCCCGCTCTTCCGCCGGTGTCCTCGGCCGGCGGAGACCCAATTGTCGTCTGGGTTGCGGAAACCGCCTTGCGACCTTCTCGGGTCGGCGTTTGCGCCGACCCCGTTCAAGCCGCTCCGCCGCACTTGCCGGTCTTCACGTTGAAGTTCCCGCAGTTCATCGGTTGGCGCCAATCGGCGATCAGGTCCTTCGAGCCTTCCAGATACGGCGACCATTCCTGCGCCACGACGAGGCCCGGCGTCTGCCACACGGTGTTGAGCTGCCCGTCGTCCTGGATCTCGCCGATATAAACGGGCTTGGTGATGTGGTGGTTCGGCATCACGGTGGCAAAGCCGCCCGACAGGTTCGGCACCGACACGCCGATCAGGGCTTCGATGACCGGGTCGGCTTTGAAGGTGCCGGCCTTTTCGACCGCCTTGGTCCAGGCGTTGAAGCCGATGTAATGGGCTTCCATCGGGTCGTTGGTGGTGCGCTTCGGGTTCTTGGTGAACGCCTTCCACTTGGCGATGAACTCCTTGTTCTCGGGCGTGTCGATCGACTCGAAGTAATTCCAGGCCGCGAGATGGCCGACGAGAGGCTTCGTATCCATGCCGGCCAGTTCTTCCTCGCCGACCGAGAAGGCGACGACCGGGATATCGGTCGCCTTCACGCCCTGGTTGCCGAGTTCCTTGTAGAATGGGACGTTGGCGTCGCCGTTGATGGTGGACACGACTGCCGTCTTCTTGCCGGCCGCGCCGAACTTCTTGAAATCGGAGACGATCGTCTGCCAGTCGGAATGGCCGAACGGCGTGTAGTTGATCAGGATGTCGTCGGGCGCAACGCCCTTGAGCTTCAGATAGGCCTCGAGGATCTTGTTGGTGGTGCGCGGGTAGACGTAGTCGGTTCCGGCCAGAACCCAGCGCTTCACTGAGCCGCCCTCGGCGCTCATCAGGTAGTCGACCGCCGGGATGGCCTGCTGATTCGGCGCCGCGCCCGTGTAGAAGACGTTGCGCTGCGATTCCTCGCCCTCGTACTGAACGGGGTAGAACAGGATGTTGTCGAGTTCCTGGAACACCGGCAACACCGATTTGCGCGACACGGAAGTCCAGCAGCCGAAACAGGCCGCAACGCCATCCTTCGAGATCAGCTCGCGCGCCTTTTCGGCAAAAAGCGGCCAGTTGGAGGCCGGATCGACCACGACGGCTTCGAGTTTCCTGCCGATCACTCCGCCCTTCTTGTTCTGCTCGTCGATGAGCATCAGCATGACGTCCTTGAGCGTCGTTTCGCTGATCGCCATGGTGCCGGACAGCGAATGCAGGATGCCGATCTTGATGGTTTCTTCGGAGGCCCGGGCAAGATAAGGCGCGCCGAAGGCAGCGGCACCGACCAACGCGCCCGTGGCGCGCAACATCGACCGTCGGGAAAGAGACATGGGCAATCCTCGTCTGCAAGAACATCGCGAGCAGTCACGGTTCGGCCGGCCGCTCAGGCAAAGAGACGGATGCAATCGCTATGCCAGACCCTCGTGCGGTGTTGCTCACCAAGCGACACCGCAGGGCTGCAGCCGGAGAAGAGGGAATGCGGGTCAAAGCACCAGAGTGCACAATCTGCATGCAAATCCTCTTGCACCGCGCACAAAACAGAGCGGATCGGGTGCCTCGGGCGTTGCATTGCCGCAATTTCCACCGGCCGATGGATCCTGAGGCATGACCCTGAAGGCGCGCTCTTGTTCAGAAATGCGTTTTCTGAAATCCTCAGGCTAGACGATAAGGTCGGCGCCGGTTCTTC
>JBBPYT010000376.1:0-2520 GCA_038199665.1 Hyphomicrobiales bacterium | reverse complement strand
GGCCCCCGAGTGCGGTGCCGCCATGTTTGGCTCCTCGCGAGATGCCCTCGCAAGCACAGCCGCCGCCCTGCGGCGTCATGTGGCTCTCATCGTGAAACCGCCCAATGACGCTCCCGTGCTTCCCCCGTGCTTCCCAGCAGCGGCCCAGAAACGATCGATGATGACAGGCAGCAGAGTTGTTCAGAAAAATCAAATATGTAGCTGGTGGAGCTGAGCGGAATCGAACCGCTGGCCTCTGCAGTGCGATTGCAGCGCTCTCCCATCTGAGCTACAGCCCCGGCCGGCCGCTGTTTAGAACCGAACCTCGCGTCGTGTCAATCGCGGCGCATCGCTTGCGTCCGGCCCGTCCTCGGGACGAAATTTCGCCGCCATTCGGGTGCCGTTGCGCGGCGCTCAAATGTCCTGTTCGGACCAGCTGCGCCCGTCCCTTTCGATCAGCGCGATGGCGGCCGAAGGCCCCCAGGTTCCGGCCGTGTAGGATTTCGGAGCCTCGCCCGACGTGGCCCATGCCTCGACGATCGGGTCGACCCAGGCCCAGGCGGCTTCCACCTCGTCGCGCCGCATGAACAGCGTCTGGTTGCCGCGGACCACGTCGAGGATCAGCCGCTCGTAGGCATCCGGGTTGCGCACCGCGAAGGCGGCCGCAAAGCTCATGTCGAGGGACACGTGCTGCAGCCGCATGCCGCCCGGCCCCGGATCCTTGATCATCAGCCAAAGCTTGATGCCTTCATTGGGTTGCAGGCGAATCACCAGACGGTTCGGCGTCGGCGGCTCGTCCTCGAAAACCGAGTGGGGCACCGAGCGAAAAGTCACGATGATCTCGGACATGCGGGCCGGCAGGCGCTTGCCGGTGCGCAGGTAGAAGGGCACTCCGGCCCAGCGCCAATTGCCGATCTCGGCCTTGACGGCCACGAAGGTTTCGGTGCGGCTGTTCGGGTTCCCGAGCTCCTGAACATAACCCGGCACGGCACCGCCCGCCGAGGCGCCCGCCCGATATTGGCCCCGCACCGTCACCTGCGCGGCATTGTGCTCGTCGATGCGCTTCAGCGCCTTGAGAACCTTCAGCTTCTCGTCGCGCACCGAATCGGCCGCGATCGAGGTCGGCGGTTCCATGGCGACCAGGCAGAGCAGTTGCAGCATGTGGTTCTGCACCATGTCGCGCATCGCCCCGGCGCTGTCGTAATAGCCAGCCCGGCTTTCGACCCCGAGTTCTTCGGCCACCGTGATCTGCACGTGGTCCACATGGGCGGCGCTCCAGAGCGGCTCGAACAGGGCATTGGCAAAGCGCAGCGCCATCAGATTCTGCACCGTTTCCTTGCCGAGGTAATGGTCGATCCGGTAGATGGATTGTTCCGAAAAAACGCGCCCGATCGCGGCATTGACCGCCGTGGCGGACGCGGAATCCTTGCCGATGGGCTTCTCGAGGACCACCCGGGTGTGCGAGTCGACCAGCCCCTGATGCCCGAGCCGCTCGGCGATCGGCACGAAGAGCTCGGGCGCCGTCGCCAGGTAATAGACGACGACATCGTCCTGGCGCTCGGCCAGCAGCTGCGCCAGTTCGTCCCAGCCGCCTTCCTGTTGCGCGTCCGCCGAGACGTAGCGGATGCGGCCGAGGAACGCCTCGAGCTGGCCGTTGGTCCTGGCCGCCACATCCGAAACGGCATTGCGTGCCATCGCTCGGTAAGCTTCGCTGTCCAGAGGTCGCCTGGCGACGCCGATGATGCGGGCTTCGGGCGGCAATTGCCCGGCGAGGTCGCGGTGCATGAGCGCCGGCAGGAGCTTGCGGCAGGCGAGATCGCCGGTGGCGCCGAAAAC
Source organism: Hyphomicrobiales bacterium (assembly GCA_038199665.1). Classification (GTDB taxonomy): domain Bacteria; phylum Pseudomonadota; class Alphaproteobacteria; order Rhizobiales; family Beijerinckiaceae; genus Lichenihabitans. The sequence continues at coordinate 705 of JBBPYT010000376.1, read as the reverse complement.
GACGAGCGTGAAAGGATCGACGGGAATCACACGGCTCGTCATTGCGTTCGGTCTTTCGTTCAGAAGCACACCAGAAAAGCCTGAGTGCGGATGTCGGCACGAACCGCCCCAGGATTCATCGGGCCACCTTTCGGTACCATAGGCGTTTAACAATGCAGTTTCATCATCTGCAGGAGATCCTCTTGAGCATTCTAAGTTCGATATTCTCTAAAATTCTTGGCCATCACGGTGATGCCTCCCCTCCCCCGGCCGGCAGCGGTCCGATTGCGGCTTCGGCCGACCGGCCTCCTTCCAGAGCACCGGCCTCCGACATGACTCGACCGCAATCGGTCGCCGGAAGTCCGACACCCTCGACCCCGCCGGCATCGGGGCCGCCTTCCGCCTCGGCCACAGCGGACGCGGGTTCAAGCGGTGGAACGTCGGCTGCCCCGGTCGACGTCGCGGCCATCCTGAACGGCCTCGCGGCACAAAGCCGTGAGAAGCTCGACTGGAAACATTCGATCGTCGACATGATGAAGCTGCTCGGCCTCGACAGCAGCCTCCCGGCGCGCCAGGCTCTGGCGCAGGAACTGCATTATTCCGGAGATACACACGATTCCGCGACGATGAACCTATGGTTGCACAAGCAGGTCATGCTGAAGCTGGCCGAAAACGGCGGCAAGGTGCCGGACGAGCTTAAATCCTAGATCAAGATGCGGCGGGTCG
>JBBPYT010000375.1:0-5360 GCA_038199665.1 Hyphomicrobiales bacterium | reverse complement strand
CCCAAACCGCAATCGTGACCTCAAATTCGCTGGACACAGGGAGCGCCGCGGCGTTGCGCCTCGATAGCACCTGGAGTTATTCGGAGCCCGATACGATCATTACATACCGCGCCGGCGACACGATCTCGGGTGGGCTCACCTGGACCCGACCCATTCGCCTGGGCGGGTTCCAGGTGCAGCGAAATTTCGCTTTGCGTCCCGATCTCGTGACGCTTCCCTTGCCCAATGTCAGCGGCAGCGCAGCCGTGCCTTCGACGGTCGATGTCTATGTGAACAACGTCCGCACCATCTCTCAGGACGTTTCCAGCGGTCCGTTTCGCATCAGCAATATCCCCATCTTCACCGGCGATGGTGAGGCTCGTGTCGTGGTGCGCGACGCATCGGGACGCGAGACCGAAACGACCTTGCCCTTTATCGTTTCGAGCAAGCTCCTGCGCCAGGGCTTGTCTGATTATTCGATCGAGGCTGGTTTTCCGCGCCTCTTCTACGGAAATCAATCGGACGACTATTCCAAAAGGCCTGTCGGCTCTGCGAGCGTCCGCTATGGGCTGTCGGACCCCGTCACGCTCGAGGCCCATGGGGAAGGGGCGGCCGGCTTCGGCAATGCCGGCTTCGGTGCGCTCTACGGGGTCAAAACTCTCGGCTTGTTCAGCGCGGCGGTCAGCGGCAGCTGGTACAAGGGGTCGATGGGAGCGCAGCCCTATCTAGCCTTCGAAACCCAGCTCTTCGGCATGTCGCTCAATGCCTCGACCCAAAGGACTTTCGCGAACTACAACGATCTCGCCTCGGTCACCGCTCAGCCGCTGTTCCTCTCGCCGCAGATCAATCAGGTCGCCTCCTTTCAATCCTTTATCAATTCTACGGCGCTTCCAAACATCCTCGGCCTGACCCAGGCTGTGTCCCTCAAGCCTGCGCGCGCCCTCGATCGCATCTCGATCGGCATGCCTGCCCCGCTCGTCGGGGGCTCGATCAATCTCGGCTATGCCCATGTCGATGACGGATTGATCGGCCGAAGCCAAATCGTCAGTGCGAGCTATACACGCCCGATCCTCGAGAACGGCTCTTTCTACGTCACCGCTTACGGCGACCTCGACCATCGCAAAAATGCCGGGATTTTCGCCGGCATTTCGGTGCCCTTTGGAGACGATATCACGGCCTCTGTCGGTGCGAGCCGCGACCAGAACGGCACATACATGGCGGCGGACATCTCGAAGCCTCTGACGGAGGAGCCGGGAAGTTATGGCTGGCGGTTGCGTGATGTGGAAGGCGGCGGCGATCTGATGCAACGCACTGCGAGCCTCGGCTACCGTGCCAATGAGGGGCAAGCGCAGGTCAGCGCGACCCAATCGAAGGCCGGCGTGAATGGCAGCGCGCAGCTCGACGGGGCCGTTGTTGCGGCGGGTGGAGGCGTCTTCATCACCAACCGGATCGACGATGCGTTCGCGGTGGTCGATGCCGGGGCGCCGAATGTCGATGTCCTCTACGAGAACCGCGTCGTCGCCCAGACCAACGGGGCCGGCAAAGCCATCGTGCCGACGCTGCGCGCCTATCAGAGCAACAAGCTATCGATCGACCCGCGCAACCTGCCCGTCAACGCTTCGATCGACACGACGCAAGAGGTTCTCAAACCCCAAGACCGTGCCGGGGTGGTGGTCGATTTCGGCATTCGGACGGATATGCATTCTGCCATCGTCATCTTGCACGATCACGACGGTCACCCGCTCCAGGCGGGCTTGCGCGGCAGCTCAGGTGCCGGGAAGGAATTTTTCGTCGGCCATATGGGACGGGCCTATATCGTCGATCTCGCTTCGAGAAATGTTGTGACCGTGCGTCGGCCCGACGGGGCGTGCAGGGCGGCTTTCGACTATGCGCCACGCGGCGACAGGCAGGTCGTGATTGGACCGGTGACTTGTCAATGACGAAACTCTTCCACCTGACGGCGATCGCACTGCTCGCCTTATTCCTTTGGTGCTGGCCTTTCGCAAGCGACAGCGCCCTGGCGCAAAGCTGCAGTTTGAGCGTGACCAATGAGGTATTCGGCTCGGTCGACGTGACGGCGAACACGGCCTTCAGCACAACCGCGACGCTGACTGTCACTTGCGGGGGCCTGATTCTGCAGCCCATGCAGGTCTGCATCAGCCTGGGAGCCGGTTCGGCCGGAGCGAATAGCCCGTCCGACAGGCTGATGGCGAGCGGGGCCAATCTGCTTCACTATGGTCTTTTCACGGACGGCGCCCACACGACGGCATGGGGCTCGTACGTGACGGGAGGCTTCGGCACCGGGGTGACGGTCACCTTGCCGATCGGGGGAGGAACCACGACGCGAACGGTCTTCGGCAGCATCCCTGCCAGCCAGCAGACCGTGGCACCCGGCAGCTATCTGAGCACGTTCTCAGGCATCGACGCGGAGATCCAGTATGGTCTCACCTCCACACTGCTCGGCTGCAACCTCCTCGCAAACACGGCCTCCGCATCGTTCAACGTCACGGCAACCGTACCGACCACGTGCCGGATCACCACGAACAATCTCAGCTTCGGCTCGATCGGCGTCATTAACGCCAATGTCGATGCGAGCACCAATCTCGGGCCGGTCTGCACGAGAAACACCCCCTATACGATCGGCCTCGATGGCGGCCTCGCCGGCGCCACTAACCCGACCCAACGCAAGATGACGAATGCAACGTCTTTCGTTCTGTATGGGATCTTTCGTGATGCGGCGCGCAGCCAGCCATTCGGCGATACGATCGGCACCAACACGGTCGCGGGCACAGGCACGGGGCTTTCGCAGGCCGTTCCCGTCTTCGGACGCGTCGCACCGCAAACGACGCCAGCGCCCGCCACCTATGTCGACACGATCACGGCAACGCTGACCTACTAACCAGAACGGTTCGCCTGCTCGACTTCGAAGGCCGTGGCTCCGATTGAGAACGGATCCTGCGCAACCTAATCTTCCGGGGCGATGCAATAGGGCACTTCCATGTAGAGCGGATCGCGCGGAGGCAAGGCCGAGGACGGCGTTTCTTCGTTGTGGCCAGGGCGGGCACCGACTTTGCCGTCTACGGCTAGAAGTCGAAGTGCGGTAGAGAGCGCCCAAACCCGCAGCGATCAGCGGCGTCGAGGTCGCGTCGGAGAGCCGTCAACGCGCCGGTGTCGGTGGAGGCAGGCGTGGCGTCAACGTGATGGCGCAGAACTTTGGAGAAAATCAACCCAGATGCTCAAGAGGATCTCCCGCAATCAAGCGAATCACTAAACGCCTATGGGGTCGAAAGGTGGCGCACCGGCGCGGGCTGGCAATTCTGGCGTGTGATTCGGCTGCCTTGTCCGAAACCCGGGCATTCCCACCCAGAACGGATCGCATCGTGCTCAATTTGGTTCTGTCCCTGTCGCGATCGCAATGGGTGTTGTCGCGTGGGTTCTATTCCGGCCACCTGATGAGCCTTAATTGCGGTCCCTCATCCCCTGTTCACAAAAAGAACTTCTTTCGCGGTTCCGCTGAGCTCAGCCAACCAAGCGCCTGCATCGCCCAGGGCAAGGGGCAGCCGGCCACGACAGGGAATGAAGCGCCATGATCCGCCCTTTTTGATGCTGACCTCGCTCGGATTATGCTTGTCGACCTGGGCCGCCGCGGTCGTCGTCGCCTTCGCGGCCCCGGTGCCTTTTTCTATCGCGCTCTGCATCGGCGGAATTCTGGCCTGCGGCGCTGCTCTATGGCTTTGAACACCGAAAACGGGCACTGCCGCGGCCTTAGGCAGGCTTTACAAGCGCCCCGACATAGACGGCATCAAGCAATGGCCGCCGCAGGAACCATGATCTCTCGACGTGTTTTCATTCCGGTGCTTTGCTCGAACGGGAGCAGCGCTCAGAAGAGCGGCGACGAGAACTGTGCGGAACAGGGGTTCCCCGTTCGATCAATGCCCGTCCCCGGCCGCCGCAGGCCCGGGAAACTGGTTATTTGGCCCGGGGGCCCCCCGTGCGGGCAAAAGGGCGGCGCTCAAGACGCCGTGCACACCATCACGTCCAATCCGATCGCTGTCGGAAACGAGCGATGCAGTGTTAGATCCGCAGCCTGTGCGAGGGCGGCATATTCGGACCGAGTCCGTTCTCGGCCACCCACAGTCATGACCAGCATCTGAAGATCCATGAAATGTGCGAAGTGCGGACCCGGTTCTTCGGGTAGCAGGTGCTCGATGATGAGAATGCGAGCCGCCGTAGCCATGGCGTTCCGGCACGCCTTCAGAATGCCGACGCTGACCTCATCATCCCAATCGTGCAGAATGAACTTCAGGATGTAACAGTCCGCCCCCTCGGGTACCGCCTTGAAGAAATCACCGCCGACCGCCTTGCAGCGCCCGCCCAGCTCCGCCGCTTCAAGATGGGGCCCCGCAAAGGCAATGACCTCGGGAAGGTCGAAGACCGTGCCGCGCATCGCCTCGTGGGCCTTCAAAACGCCGGCGAGCAGCGCACCCTTCCCGCCGCCGACATCGACCAGAGTGCTGATGCCTTCGAAATCGTAGGCCGCCAGCAGCGCGGTTACAGATGCGGCGGTTTGCTGCGCCATGAAGTCGTTGAATGTCGCTGCCTCTTCGGGATTGGCCTCAGCATAGTCGAAGATGTCTCGACCATGGGCCTCTCTGAAAGCGGAGTTTCCGCTTCTGATACTCGACGCGAGCTTGCCCCAGGCCGCCCAACTCATCCCGCTGCCGAGAAATACCGCCCGCGGGCGAAGTGAGCCTGCCACATCCGACCGAAGCCATGCTGACCGCTCCGTCTGCGCAAAGCGATCGCTCGGCAACCGCTCGAAGATCCCGCACGTGGAAAGGAAGCGGAGCAGCCGACGAAGGAAGCCCTCGTCGCATTTGCACTCGACCGCGAGGTCGGCCGTGGTGCGGGGGCCGCCCGCGAGCCGATCCGCGATCGCAAGTTGCGCGGCGGCCGAAGTGGCCACAGAAACTGCCATGCCTGAAGTGACGGCCTGCATATCGGCAAAGGCCTTCGAGCTCGCCATCCTACTCCTCCATTCGAGGGCCGCCGATTTGCATCAGCACCGCTCATAGGCCCAGGCCTCGGCTGGGGTGATGACAACCGGCCTAAATCGAAGCCCGCCAGCGACCTCCGCAGGCCAGCAAGCGCGGCACAACCCCAACGCGCACATCATCGTGCCGCGCCAATGCCATCGAAGGCCCACACGGGCGAGGTCGCAATCGCGCCGCTACCTGCCTGCCACCTGGGCCGCCTCGGCCCCTACGGTTCGCAAGAAAACCCGCCATTTCAAGCGGCCCTCAAACGGCACTGATCACCACGAGGGGACCATCGAAGGTTAGGTAGAAGATCATGTTGGTCGCAGCGGACGCTTTGGCCTT
>JBBPYT010000374.1:0-6249 GCA_038199665.1 Hyphomicrobiales bacterium | reverse complement strand
CGGACAGCGGCGACCCGGCTCTGAATTTCTCCGGCAGCCAAGCTCGCCGCGATGCCTCCCTCCCGCTCGATCTCCCGAAACATGGCCCAGGCCTTTTCACACAGGCCCTGCGTGAGCGTCTCGAAAAGCCCTGCCCCGCTCGCCGGGTCGTCGACTCGCCCCAGGCTCGATTCATCCGCCAGGACGTGCTGCGTGTTGCGGGCCAGTCGCCTTGCGAAAGCGTCGGGAAGGCCGAGCGGCAGCGTGAAGGGCAGCACGGTAATGCCATCGGCGCCCCCAACCGCCGCCGCGAAACAGGCTACTGCGGCGCGAATGATGTTGGTATGGGACGAGGTTGCGGCCAGCGTCCGCCAGGCGGTCTCGGCATGCAGCCGAATCGGTCGGGGCTCCAGGCCGCAGGCTTCCTCGATCCTGGCCCAAAGTGGGCGCAGCGCCCGGAATTTGGCCGCCGTCAAGGTGAGATCCGTGTCGGCGCCGAGGGTGAACGACAGCGCGTTCCGGGCAAGGTCGAGCGGCAGGCCACCTGCTTCGAGAGCCCTCAGATAAAGCACGGCGGAGCCGAGCACGGCCGCGAGTTCCTGCGCTTCGGATGCGCCCGCGTCGCTCCAGGGCCGCCCGTCGGCCCGGAACGCCCGGCCCGCGAAACCGCGGGTGCGCAGGCCATCGAGCATGTTGGCCATTCGGCCCGCCATCCTCGGCCAGTCGGCGGGCAGCGCGCCCGCCGTGGCCAGAGTGCCGACCGGGTCGATCCCAAGGTCGAGGTCGAGGTCAGCGAGCCCATGGCCACGGCGTTCAGCAACATCGGCCGCCAATGCGGCGAGTTCGAAGCCTGGCGCGCCGGGGTCGAGGCGCAGCTCGATCAGATCCAGGCTCACATTCGCCAGCACCGCCTCGAGATCCTCGGCCGTCCGAACACGCAGTCCGAAACCTCGGGCGCTCGGTGCATTGGCCGCCACTAGCGTGAGGACGTCGGCCCCGCCTTCAAGTTCGGCGAGCGCTTGCAGATTGGCTTCGGCCGGGTGGGGGTGGTCGATGCGCTGCGCGATGTGCCAACGCCGGGCGGACCGCCCCGTAAATGCTACCGGTTCCGCGGCCGCCGGATAGAGCGGCTCAACCGCCATGCCGTCGAGCGTGCGCCAAACCAGGCTCTCGATCTCGGCATCGCGCAAGACCCTTGCCGCGGCAGAGCGCCAGGCGGCTTCGTCGTGACCCGGCCCGTTCATGCGAATTCCATGATGACGGCGTCCAGGGCGAGCACGTCGCCGGGGCGGGCCAGGATCTTGGCCACAGTGCCGTCGCGCTCGGCTCGAAGCACGTTTTCCATCTTCATGGCCTCGACCACGGCAAGCGCTTCGCCCGTCTTGACATCCTGCCCCTCGGCCACCGACACCGCCGTGACCACGCCGGGCATGGGGCAGAGGAGGCGCATCCCGGACTCGCTCACAACCCTGACCGGCATCATGGTCGAAAGTTCGGCCTCGCGCCGCGTGTACACGATTGCCGTGGCCTCGACCCCCGCATGCGACAGCCTGACGCCGTTGAGCACCGGCCGGACCTGCACGGCCAAAGCTCTGCCCCCGACGGTGCCGTGCCAGGCCGGCTCGCCGGGTCGCCACTCCGATCGCACCAACATGGTCGCGCCGTCCCTGAAGGCGATGCGCCACCCGCCGTCCCCGGCGTCCACCGTAAAGTGAAATTCGCTGCCCCCGATGTCGACCACCCGCTCGCGCGCGAAGACCACGGGGCGCGGAGTCGGCAGTTGCCCGGAGATGAGACGTCGGCGGTTGTTGTTCTGGGCGTCGATGCTTCCCGCCACCGCGGCGAGGCGCCACGCCGTCTCGCCTTGCGGCGCCGCAATCGCAAAACCCTCCGGGAACTCCTCGGCGATGAAGCTCGTCGACAGCTTGCCGGCCTGCCAGCGCGGGTGCGTCATCAGGGCCGACAGGAACGGGATGTTGTGTCTGATGCCATCGATGGCGAAGGCGTCCAAGGCGCGGGCCTGGGCCGCAATGGCCTCGTCCCGGGTCGGCGCATGGGTGACGAGTTTGGTGATCATCGGGTCGTAGTGGATCGAAATCTCGCCGCCTTCGACCACGCCCGTGTCGACCCGCACCGTGACGCCGTCCTGCGTGCTTTCGGAGGGGGGCCGAAAGGTGACAAGCCGGCCGGTAGAGGGCAGGAAGCCGCGGGTCGGATCTTCCGCATAGATGCGGCTTTCCACCGCCCAGCCCTCGAACCTGACCTGATTCTGCGTGATGCGCAGGCGTTCGCCGGCCGCGATGCGGATCATCTCCTCGACGAGGTCGAGGCCGGTCACGAGTTCGGTCACCGGGTGCTCGACCTGCAGACGCGTGTTCATTTCGAGAAAGAAGAAAGAGCGGTCCTGGGCCGCCACGAATTCGACGGTGCCGGCCGAATCGTAGCCGACCGCCCGGCAGAGCGCGACCGCCTGTTCGCCCATGCTGCGGCGAGTGTCGGGGTCGAGCAGGGTCGAGGGCGCCTCCTCGACGACCTTCTGGTTGCGGCGCTGGATCGAGCATTCGCGCTCCCCGAGGTGGATCACGTTGCCGTGCCGGTCGCCCAGGACCTGAACCTCTATGTGGCGGGGGTCGGCGATGAACTTTTCGATGAACACCCGGTCGTCGCCGAAGGAGGACGCCGCTTCCGACCGGGCTCGGACGAAGCCTTCCCGTACCTCCGCGGCCGAATGCGCCACCCGCATGCCCTTGCCGCCGCCGCCGGCGGAGGCCTTGAGCATCACCGGATAGCCGATGGTTCCGGCGATGCGGGCGGCTTCCTCGACATCTTCGACGATCCCGAGGGAGCCCGGCACGGTCGAGACCGCGGCGGCTTGGGCGAATCGCTTCGCCTCGATCTTGTCCCCCATGGCTCGGATGGCGGCCGGGTTCGGGCCGATGAACGCGATGCCGGCTTGCGCCAGCGCCTCAGCGAAAGCTGCTCGCTCGGACAGGAAACCGTAGCCCGGGTGGACGGCGTCGGCGCCGGTCGACCGGCAGGCCTCCACGATGGCCGCGATGTCGAGATAGGATCGCGCGACGGGGGGCGGCCCGATCCGGACGGCCTCGTCGGCCATCTCGACATGCAGGGCGTTGCGATCGGCATCGGAATAGACCGCCACCGTCCCGATCCCCATGCGCTGCGCCGTCCTGATGATGCGGCAGGCGATCTCGCCCCGGTTGGCAATGAGGATCTTCGAAAACAACGGGCGCGACCTCACGGAGGAGCCTCTGTTTCCATTGAGCTCCGTTCCGTTCAGGTTCTAAGCGTCGCGCCGGCGAGCGACAAGGCCGCGATCCGCTTTACTGGTTGACGACGGTCGCCAAGCGTACCCGTTTTTAGGTCGAGCCTCCGGCTCCTCATAGCGGAATGTTGTCGTGCTTCTTCGGCGGCGCCTCGACCGCCTTGGCGCGCAGCATGGCGAGGGCCCGCAGAACGCGCCGCCGGGTGCTGTGAGGCTGGATCACCTCGTCGATATAGCCCCGCTCGGCCGCCACGAACGGCGACAAAAAGCGGTCCTCATATTCCTTGGTGCGGGCGGCGATCTTCTCCGGGTCTCCCGCATCGCCGCGAAAGATGATCTCGACCGCGCCTTTGGCCCCCATCACGGCGATCTGGGCCGACGGCCAGGCATAGTTGACGTCGCCGCCGATATGCTTGGAGGCCATCACGTCATAGGCGCCCCCATACGCCTTGCGGGTGATGACAGTGACCAGCGGTACCGTGCATTGCGCGTAGGCGAAGAGCAGCTTGGCGCCGTGCTTGATAAGCCCGCCATATTCCTGGTCGGTGCCCGGCAAAAAGCCCGGAACGTCAACGAAGGTGACGATCGGGATATCGAAACAATCGCAGAAACGCACGAAGCGCGCCGCCTTGCGGCTGGCGTCCGAGTCGAGCACGCCGGCCAGCACGGTCGGCTGGTTGGCCAGGATGCCCACTGTGCGGCCCTGCATCCGAGAAAATCCCGTGACGAAATTCCTGGCGAATTTCTCCTGGATTTCGAAGAAGTCGCCCTCGTCCGCGACCTTCAGGATCAGTTCTTTCATGTCGTAGGGCTTGTGCGGGTTCTCCGGCACCAGCGTGTCGAGCGACAGGTCGTCGCGTTCGCCCGAATCGAAGGTCGGAAATTCCGGTACGCCCGAAGAATTGTTCGAGGGCAGAAAATCGACCAGCCGCCGGATCTGCAGCAGCGCCTCGACATCATTGTCCCAGGCGCCGTCCGCCACCGAGGACCGGGTGGTGTGGACCGAAGCGCCGCCGAGATCCTCGGCCGTGACGGTCTCGTTGGTGACGGTCTTGACCACATCCGGCCCGGTTACGAACATGTAGCTCGTATCCCGCACCATGAAGATGAAATCCGTCATGGCGGGCGAATAGACGTCCCCGCCCGCACAAGGCCCCATGATGAGCGAAATCTGCGGGATCACTCCCGAGGCGATGACGTTGCGGCGGAACACCTCGCCATAGCCGCCGAGGGCCGCCACGCCTTCCTGGATGCGGGCGCCGCCGGCGTCGAAGAGGCCGATGATGGGGGCGCGCATCTTGAGCGCCATGTCCTGAATCTTGGTGATCTTTTGCGCATGCGTCTCGGACAGCGAGCCGCCGAACACCGTGAAATCCTTGGAGAACAGGAACACCGTGCGCCCGTTGATCGTGCCCCAGCCCGTCACCACCCCGTCGCCGGGGATGTGGTTCCGCTCCATGCCGAAATCGGTGGAACGGTGCTGCACGAACATATCGAATTCTTCGAAGGAGCCCTCGTCGAGCAAGAGTTCGATGCGTTCGCGCGCCGTCAGCTTGCCCTTGGCGTGCTGGGCATCGACGCGGCTTTGGCCGCCGCCGAGCCGTGCCTGCGCACGGCGCCGTTGGAGGTCGCGGAGGATGGTCTGCATCGCTCCATCATGTCCGATCCGGGTCGCGGTGTGCAGAAAAATCTGCCGCGACGGCTCCCGACCGGCTGGCCAAGCCGATCTGCCGCCACGGCTATTCGACGAACGGCTCCGTGCTCACCCGCTTGCCGACCAGGAAGGCGTCCGCGACGAGGCCGAACGGGGCCGTGTCGATAGCGCTCTCGCCTCGCCCGAGGAGGACGGCAAAGCGCCGATAGATGCCTTCGTATTCGGCCATCGGCTCATCGATGGCGAGCACACCGTCCACCGTGAGTTTCGAGCCGCCGTGGGCCAGGTGAAGGTGGCTGCCGTCCTCGGTCAGCACGGTGATGTTCCAACTCTGGTCGCCGGTCTGCCGCCAGTCGAACTCGGCCGTGAGCCCCTCGCCGGCCGGGTCCGATGCGGCCGGCGAGGAGAACACCAGCGAGGCGGCGATCGGCATGTCGCGATTCGACGGATAGACGAGGTCGGCCCGGCGCACGAAGACGGGGGCCGGCATGATGCGGGTGAGGATCGACAAGGCGTTGATGCCAGGATCGAACACACCGAAGCCGCCCGCCTGCCAGATCCAGTCCTGCCCCGGGTGCCAGCGGCGGACGTCTTCCTTCCACTCGATGGCGAGCTTGCGGATCCGATGACCGGCGAGCTTCTGGCGGGCTACCTCGACGGCGGCATTGTACTGGGAATGCCAGGTGGTGAAGATGACGCGTTTCTTCTCCGCCGCATGGCTGGCCAGATCCGCCAGCTCCGCAGTGGTGGTGGTCGGCGGCTTTTCCAGCAGAACGTGCTTGCCGGCATCGAGCGCCGCGCGGGCGATGGCGTACCGCGGGCCGGGCGGCGTGCAGATTGCGACGGCGTCAAGATCGGGCAAGGCCGCGAACAGCTCGGCCGGCGTCCGGAACGTCGGCACGGCCTCCCGCCCGAGCCCCCGCCGACTGACCAGCGCGGCCAGACGGAAATCCGGATTCTTGGCGATGACCGGCAGATGCTGGTCCTGCGAGATCTTGCCGACCCCGATGATCGCGATGCTGTAGGGGGCCACCCTGTCCTCACTCTTGTTCACCGTTGGCGGAGAACTCTGCACAACGAGCATTGCTTCGCACGCGCCGCGGCGGGTCTACAAGGGCCAACAGCGACCGACCCGTCGCGAGAGGCATCTCATCAGCGCTGTTGCGGGTCCGAGCGTGCCTAGATTCGATTTGGCTCCAGCGTGGAGCTCGGGGCTGGGATGAGCCGGCGGCGAGCTGTTGGACTTTTGCATAAAACATCGGTTGAGTAAGTCTTGGGAGGTGGGCGCATCCGGAGCCGTTGCGGACGTAAGCCTTCCGCCCGCACCTCGGCT
>JBBPYT010000373.1:0-10072 GCA_038199665.1 Hyphomicrobiales bacterium | reverse complement strand
CCGAGGCCGCTTTTGCGGTGATGCCGAACGACTTGCCCGAATTCCACCATTTTACGCCAGCCGCTTGGCTCATCCGCAATCCGACGACGTTGGACGCCAACACAGGCATTGTACCAAAAACTCTCGATCGAGCTCAGACGATCTTCGACACTTACAACAAGCTCTTATGAGGGATGGCTAGCGATCGTGCTACTTCGCCTCAGTTCGATTTTAAAGGCATGCCAGCCACGAAGATTTCATTGACAGTCGCACCGCGTAGATCACGCGCTAAGCACAACGGCAGCTTCCGAGCGACCAGCTGAGTTCAGCTTCCCGCCGAGGCTGTATGAAAACGTGGCGAGTCAGCTAGAATCCGGGGGTGGCTCCGGAGGCTGGTGATGAAGCGTTTCGTTGAGAGTGAAGATCGCCCGCAGGGCGTGCTGCTTCCTGAATATCTCGACGACTGCGTCTCAGAGAATAACCCGGTGCGGGTGATCGACCTGTTCGTCGATGAGTTGAACCTTCTGGCGATGGGCTATGAGGGGGTGGTTCCGGAGGCGACGGGTCGGCCGAGTTACCATCCGGCGGTGCTGCTGAAGCTGTTTATCTACGGCTACCTCAACCAAGTCTCATCGAGCCGGCGTCTGGAGCGGGAGGCGCAGCGGAATGTCGAGATGATGTGGCTGATCGGGCGCTTGGCGCCGACTTCAAGACCATCGCGGACTTCCGGCGCCACAATGGCCCAGCGATCCGGGCGAGCTGCCGCCAGTTAATCGCTCTGTGCCGCATCTCTTCGCCGAGGCGATCGTCGCCATTGATGGCAGCCGGTTCAAGGCGGTGAACACGCGCGACAAGAACTTCACCCGCGCCTCGATCCAGCGGCGGATGGAACAGGTTGAAGCCAGCATCGACCGCTATCTCTCAGCGCTGGCGACCGCAGACCGCCACGACAACGAGGTCGCTCAGCAGAAGTCCGTACGGCTCAAGGATAAGCTGGCGTCCCTGCGCGAGCAGATGCGAGGGTTCAAGGCGCTGGAGGTAGAGGTCCACGCGGCTCCGATCAGCAGATATCCCTCACCGACCCCGTCCCTTTCATCTTCTGAGATTTCAGCATCTAACGATATGCGCCCCGCAACGAAGTAGTCCTCGCGCCCTATCTGCTCCAGCATCAACTGAGAGCAAAGAGAGCAAATTGCGCTGACACTACCATTAACCATATCCCACAGGCTCCAAGCCTGCCGGGTCGCAGCTTCCCGGCGCTACTCACGATAGCACCTGGGTATGGGAAGTGAACATCGCCTTCCGGAACAGAATGGCTTTGTACGGCTACGCACGCGTCAGCACCCTCGACCAGGATCTCACCATCCAGCGTGCGGCCCTCAAGGCGGCCCGCTGCAGCGTGATCCGCGCCGAGAAGGCCAGCGGTTCCCGCCGCGATGGGCGGACCGAGCTGCAGCTACCACAGGAAGCGTAGCGGGGTTGAACCGGCAAAATGGCCCCCCGGTCTGCATAGAAGCGGGCGAGCAGCGCTAATGTCAGATTCTCCGGCTGTCGTATGCCCAGTGCAGAAGCGCCTGACGCTGGCGGGGGCGGCAGTGCAGATCCCCGCGCTCGCAGGCGGCTGCGACCTGGCGAACATGTCTGCGAATCGATTTCCAGCGCCCGATCTGGCGCCGGTCCTCGTCGGGTAGCCGGCGCCCCATGAAGTACCGGCAGTACCACTGGAACCAGCCGCGGGGGTCCTCAGGGTGTAGCCACCCTTTGTCCCGCCAAACGGAAAGCGATTGGCTTGCGCTCACGCCGAAGAAATTTAGCGAGGGATCGCGCCGATCAGTCGCCAGCCTTGCACCTTCGAACCAGTCGGACGGGAACTCGCCACGCGTGTCGGTCATGTACTTGCCGCCGAACACCCCCAGCCGCAGCATCTCTGGCGGCGTGAGTTCCGGCTTGAATTCCGGGTCGAAGTTCTCGCCGATCGGCTGCGTGAGGTTGTAACGATACCCGAACTGCATCCTGTCGTTCACGGTGACGGTTCGCTCTGGCATTTGAAGACCATCTTGTTCGTCCATTCGCATTCTACGCGCCGCTTACCCCGGCGGAGAAGCGGGTGCGGAAAGACCATCGGCTGCGGCCGATCCGAGAGATGGCCGACACCGCGTTGGCGGTGCTTTCGGGCGACTTCACGCCGCTCCATTAGGGATGGGACGACCGTCGATCGCGCCGGAGATGCTGCGTTACGCAAGGCACCGTCTGAGTGATCCGATCGAAGGTATCATCCGTTCTCTGGCATGACACGGAAAAGCATTGCGCCATCGTCAATCCCGAAACGAGCTTCCCATGATGAATTATGCCGCGGCCTATCTGGCTACGCTCGTGACATTCGTTGCTCTCGACATGGCTTGGCTGAGCACGATGGGCAGCCGGCTATACAGGCCCACTTTAGGAGATATTCTACTGCCTGGCGTTAATATAGCACCCGCCATAGCCTTCTACCTTCTCTATCCGGTGGGGTTGGTGATCTTCGCTGCCCTTCCGGCGCTGAAGAGCGGCGTCATGACGAACGCCTTCGTTTACGGCGCGCTCTTCGGATTTTTCACCTACGCGACCTACGATCTGACGAACCAGGTCACGCTGCGAAACTGGACCCTTCAACTCACGCTTGTCGATTGCGCCTGGGGCTGCGTGCTGGCGGCTTTTGCGGCAATGGCGGGGTTTTGGGTCACCAGCAAGATTGGCTTCGCGGGTTGATCGCCGGCCGGAATAATGGTCTCACGGCTGGCGCCTAGGGAGTGGGAAGAACCGGCTGGTGCGCTTCCGATAGGCTCGGAACAGGTCGCCGCGCGAGCGCAGCATATGGTCCTCGAGCGGTGGGATGCCCGAGACGTAAACCAGCACCCAATACATGCAGGCAGGCGCAAGCAGCGCGAGCCAGCCATAGGGGTTGCGGCCTGCAAGATCGATCGCGATCAGCGGATAGGCGAGCCAGCAAAGCCACTCGAAGAAATAATTGGGATGGCGCGACCATCGCCACAGGCCTACGTCACAGATAGTCGCGCGGTTGGCGGGATCGGCCTTGAAGCGACGCAATTGATGGTCCGCTAAGGACTCGCCCTCGATCGCTGCCAGCAGAAGCGAGAGGGCAAGCAGGTCCTGAACACGCAGGCCGGGGTGAGGGTTTTGTGCCGCAAGCACGATCGACACCGCGAGCACCAGGCCGACGGCCGCCTGCGCCTGCAGTTGCCAGAACATCCGGCGTGCCGCATCGGTACCCCACTGATTGATCAGGTTGCGGTAGCGAGGATCGTCGCCAACCGCGCGGGTGCGCTCGAGAATATGCAAGCCGAGCCGCAGCGACCAGAGGGCCACCAGGATGGCGACCAGGATCTGTCGTTCATGCGGCCAGGGGGCCGTCCCGGTCGGCAACAACCCGGCGACGCTCGCAACTGCCCCCAGCCCGAAGCTCCAGAAGACGTCGATCCATCCCGTGTTGCCGGTTGCCCGCTGCACCTGCCAGGAAGAAGCCATGATGGCCGACAGGGCCAAGGCCATGGCGACCGCGAAGCCGAACACGTTGATCAGTGTCATGCACGATCCCGAATTTGGCGCGCCAAAGCCGGCCCGCCCTCTGCCTCACATCCGGACGAAAGGCTGCATCAGCCGGCCGATCCAGCCCTTCAGCCGGAGGTCACCCACCATGGCGACGAGGCAGATACAGTCTTCGCCCGGATCGACCATTACCCGATGGTCCATCGTATCGTCGCCGAGATCGAAATCGCCCGGTCCATAGTGGCCGCCCTCATGGGTGAAGCTCCCCGCTAGCACGCAGGTCATCTCGGTGCCGGTATGCGTGTGCTCCAACATCTTTGTCCCCGGGCCGGACTTCAGCAGGAAAACGCGCGTTTCCCCCGCGTCGGGCAGGACGATGGGACGCAAATAGACGCGCGGCCCGATCATCTTCCATCCGCCGACTGGATAGCGGCGCACGAAGGAAGGCAATCCCGGCACGTCATCGAGGCTGCCCGGCGCCGGCGGCAAAGCGGGCTTGACCGTTGGGGCCGCCTCGCCAAGGCGGGCTTCGATCCGGCTGAAAGCATCGCTGGACAATGCGCTCGGCGGCAGACCCGCCAGGACCGAGCCGCCGATATGCTCCACCGATCGGGCCCAGGCACGGCACTGCGCACAGCGGGCGAGATGCGTCGCGACCGCCACATGCTGGCCCTGGTCCAGCGTGCCGGCCGCAAAGCCGGCCAAGAGGTCATCGGAGGGATGATGGCGGACGGTCACGACACGTCGCCCAAACGGCCGCGAAGCCGCTTCATGGCTAGGCGCAATCGGGACTTCACGGTCCCGAGCGGAATCCTGAGCGTTTCCGCGATGTCCGGATGTGTTTTCTCCTCATAGAAGGACAATTCCACCACGCGCATCTGCTCTTCGGAGAGTTCGGCCAAGGCGGCCCTGACCCGCGCTTCGGACTGTGCCGCCACGAGACGTGCCTCGGGTAAGGGCGATGGGTCTACCTGGAACTCGGCGTCCACGTCCGAGCTCCCGAACGGCTGCCTGCGCCGCTCGCTGCGCGCCAGATCGATGCGCAGGTTGCGGGCGATCGTGAAGATCCAAGCGGACGCACCCGCGCTCGAGGGGTCGAAAAGCTTCGCTTTCCGCCAGACGGTGAGCAAGGCCTCCTGCGCCACCTCTTCGGCGCTAGCCTCGCTGGCGCCCGAGCGTCGCATGAAGGTTTTCACGCGAGGCGCAAAATGCTCGAACAGCTCCGCGAAGGCGTCCCGATCCTGGCGAGCCGCCACGGCCTCGATCAGGCGGCTCCATTGCGCCGCGTCCGTGGGCCTCTCGCTGTCAATCGACATTGCGAATGATCGCCTCGGTGAGCCGGCGTCTCGCAGCCGAAACGCCGAAACGGCTTCGGAGGCGCCCAGCAAAGGGAAGCATAAAGCGATGGAATCCATGAGTGCTAAGACGCCGGGACGCGTCACTTGGATCACCTCGGAGTGATCCAAACGCCCGAGCCGGTCGTTTCGCACCACCAGACAGTCGAGGGAGACCAAAGCATGGTCTCTCGGCGCTGCCCGGAGAAGCAGGGTTCTGGCCGCCGATGCGGGACGACACACGCCATAAGATTGCGATCATCGGCACCGGAATCTCGGGGCTGTCCGCGGCTTGGCTCCTCAGCCAGCGACACGACGTTACCGTATACGAGCGGTCGGACCGCATCGGCGGTCATTCTAACACGATTGTCGTATCGGTCGCTGGACGCACCATCCAGGTGGATACCGGCTTCATCGTCTACAATCGCCGGACCTACCCTAACCTGACGGCGCTGTTCGAACTGCTCGAGGTTCCGATCCAGGCCTCCGACATGTCCTTCGGCGCATCGCTGGATCGCGGTGATCTCGAATATAGCGGAACCGGGCTATCGGGTCTTTTCGCGCAGCCCCGCAATCTGGTGCGGCCCCGTTTCTGGTCGATGCTCGCCGACCTCACGCGGTTTTACCGCCAAGCCCGCCGCGATGGAGCGTGCCTTAGCGAGGAGATCACTCTCGGCGAATATCTCGCGGCCAATCGTTATGGAGCAGCCTTCCGCGACGATCACCTTCTGCCGATGGCGAGCGCCATCTGGTCGTCGTCTCCGGCGGAGATTCTCTCCTACCCGGCGGCGGCCTTCATCCGTTTCCACGACAGCCACGGACTTCTGCAAGCCCGCCGACACACCCTCTGGGAAACCGTCGTCGGAGGCAGCGTGAACTATGTGTCGAGGCTCATCCGACCCTTCGCAGACCGGATCAAACTCGACACCGCCGTCGTAGCCGTGCGCCGTACCCGTGATGGCGTAAGGCTCACCGACTCTGATGGGAAAACGGAATGCTTCGACCACGTGGTCATGGCCTCGCATGCCGATCAGGCCCTGGCGATGCTGGCTGACCCCACGCCAAGCGAGCGGGAATTGCTCGGCGCCTTCCGGTACAGCCGCAACCTCGCGGCGCTTCATTCCGACGCGAGCTTCATGCCGAAACGGCGTGCGGCATGGTCGAGCTGGAACTACATCGGCGGTCGCGCAGAGCTGCGGCAGAGCGCCTGCGTCACCTACTGGATGAACCGCCTGCAGGCCATCCCGGACGATGCGCCGCTCTTCGTCACGCTCAACCCGCCCCAGCCGCCGCGGGCCGGAACGCTGCTCCACAGTGACCTCTACGCTCATCCGATTTACGATCGCAAGGCCATGGCCGCTCAGCGTCGCCTGTGGCAGCTGCAGGGCGTCGGGAATACGTGGTTCTGCGGCGCCTATTTCGGTTCAGGTTTCCACGAGGATGGCCTCCAGGCGGGCCTCGCCGTTGCGGAGCAACTCGGCGGTACCCGGCGCCCGTGGAGCGTGCCGAACGAATCGGGACGGATCCACCTCGAGTCTCATCCGCTTGCTGAGGCTGCGCCCGAGCTGCTGCGGTGAGCTTCCGCTCGGCGCTCTACGTTGGGTCGGTCATGCATCGGCGGCTGCGGCCTCGCGTCCACCGGTTTCGCTATCGGGCCTTCTGGCTGCTTCTCGACCTCGACGAGGTGCCGCATCTGGCGCGGCGCCTTCGATGGTTCTCGCACAACAGCTTCAACCTATTCTCGCTGCACGACGCTGATCATGGCGACGGCAGTGCAACCCCGCTCCGCCTTCAGGTCGAACAGCGACTCTCCGCGGCCGGGATCGACATCGATGGAGGCATGGTCCGCCTGTTTTGCATGCCGCGGACACTGGACTACGGCTTCAATCCGCTGAGCGTCTTCTTCTGCCACCACGCAGATGGCACGCTCGCGGCGATGCTCTACGAAGTGCACAATACTTTCGGCGAACGGCACAGCTATCTCATCCCGGTCGGGATGCAATCGGAGGTGCTTCGGCAGTCTTGCCGCAAGACACTCTATGTGTCGCCCTTCCTCGAAATGGATATGCGCTACGAATTTCGAGTCACGGCGCCCAGCGATCGGGTCGTCATTGGGATCGTTGCGAGCGCAGCCGATAAGCCGGTCATCACCGCCTGTCTTGCGGGTCAGCGCAAGGACCTGAACGATCGGGCGCTACTGGCGATCTTCCTGGCGATCCCGGCCATCACGGCCAAGGTGATGCTGGCCATTCATTGGGAAGCCTTGCGCCTTTGGCTGAAAGGATTGCGGCCGCACCCCCGTCCGGCGCGCTCCGATCCCAGCGTTGCGCTCGCCCTCGACAGTTCTTTGGACGGGGATTGAACCTGCATGTCATTCGATCATCAGCATGCAGCCACGCGACCGATCGGAATGGAGCAGCAACCGGCGTCACGCTCGCTCGGTAACGCGGTGCTGCGGAAGCTGGTCCGCAAGATCGATTGCGGGCTGCTCAAGATCCATACGCCCACAGGCGATTGCCTGGTGCTCGCCGGAGACCGACCGGGGCCCCAGGTGGAATTGACGATCCATCGCTGGCGCTGCCTTTGGCGCCTGTTCACAGGCTGGGACATCGGCTTCGCCGAATCCTACATGGCCGGCGATTGGTCCACGCCGAATCTCTTTGCGCTGCTGACCTTGATGTGCCGAAATTCATGGGCCTCGGAAGCGATACGGGTCTCGTGTCCGCCTCGCGCTTGGCACAGTCTACGCCACGCGCTGAACCGAAACACCCGGCGTGGCAGTCGGCGCAACATCGCGGCCCATTACGATCTCGGAAATGCGTTCTACGCGCAATGGCTCGACGCGGGCATGACCTACTCGTCAGCGCTCTATTCGGCGCCGTCAAAGACCCTCGAGGCGGCGCAGCGTGCCAAACTCGACCGGGTCGTCGATCTTCTCGCCCTTTCGGGCGGCCAGGAGGTGCTCGAGATCGGGTGCGGATGGGGCAGTTTGGCCGAGCGAATGATCGCGGAACATGGGTGCGCGGTCACGGGGTTGACGCTCTCGAGCGAACAGCTCGCCTATGCACAGAACTGGTTGCGCCAGCGTGGCCTCTTCGAACAAAGTGATCTTCGGCTTCAGGATTATCGCGACGCGCGAGGCACATACGACCGGATCGTTTCGATCGAGATGCTGGAAGCGGTGGGCGAAGCCTATTGGCCGAGGTTCTTCGGCCAGCTCTCTCAATTGCTGCGCCCCCAAGGGATCGCCGTGCTGCAGGTCATCACCATCGACGAGAGCCGGTTCGAGATTTATCGCGGAGAGCCGGACTTCATCCAACGTTACATATTCCCTGGCGGCATGCTGCCGACGCCAAGCATCGTCGAACGCGAGGCGGCCCGAGCCGGATTGCAGGTCGTCTCTGCGGAGTTCTTCGGCGAGAGCTATGGGCGGACGCTGGCCGAGTGGCAGCGCCGATTTCAAGAGGCATGGCCTGCCATCCAGGCGCTCGGCTTCGACATGCAGTTCAAGCGGTTGTGGGAATATTACCTCGACTATTGCCGGGCAGGCTTCGAGGCCGGGATGCTGAACGTCGGCCTTTACAAGATCTCGCACGCCTGAGCCACGCTACAGGCCTTCGCGCGTGGGCCGACGGGGCTTTGCGAAAGACGCTGGCGCCGACGCGCGTGGCTTTCGATTGGTTCGGCCTCCTGCTGTGCTCAGCTCAGGTCCGTCGGGCTTTCGACGTGCGATTCCAACAGCCGTGCCAAGGTAACCAGTATCCTTCGTGCGCGCAGACTTGCGAACGTCTGCTGAAGAAATCTGCGAGCCCGTGTAGTCGATGCTTCCCATGCCGCTTGCCTCGACGATGATCAGGCGGACTGGCTCGGCGCGGCACGGCAGCTTCGATCTCTGCAATCGTCCTCGCAACCGAAAAGATGATTCAGAGCCAAGCATGGAGCTGGTTTTGGAAACCATGTTGACATCGCGCTTTGGCTCACCGGCGACCCTCCCCGGTACGCGCCCTGATCAGCTCGCGCTCGGATTCGGCCAAGCCCGGGTCGACGGCATTCGCCGTTCGTGACCCATGTGTTTGGATCAAATTCAATCGCTTGTCTTCGATCTCCGGCGACGCCGGACCCTTGAAGGCGCGGCGGCTGCGTGAGGTCTCGTGTAGGGGAGGTCACGCAACAGTTGGTCTAACCCCGAAACCGCTCATCGATGCTGCTGCGAAGTGCCATAACACGCACCGACTTCGAGAGATCTAGTTGGACGACGTTATCTCCGTCGATTTGAACTATCTCGCCAATCAGCCCACCACGAGTCACAACGCGATCTCCCAACTTTAACGACGCAAGAAAGCGTTGATGGTCGGTTAGGCGCTTCAATTGAGGTCTGACGAGCATAATATAAGCTACTGCCAATACGGAAAACAGGAGCATGATTTGGACAATGATATCACGACTGGTCATCATTTGTCTTCCAAAATGACATTAGCTCCATAAGCCAAGCTTAGTACATACTCGCCTTCCTTCCAGATACCGTTGACTTCGTGTCTGCCGACATTTTTGCCGATTTGGTTTGTGCACTATCGAAAAGCCAACCAGTTCCAAATATGCCTATCAGCAGAAGTACAACGTGTACACCAACGTACGCCGGTAGCCAGACAAAAACTCCTGCGCTGAGGCAAAAAATAATGGACCAGAAGAAAGATAGCGTCACCATCAATTGAAAACGAACGATCTTCGGGAGGTGTCGCAAAGCATTCTTATACGGGTTCATTACAACGTCGACGGATTTGCGTATCATCACTCACCCCTTGCTTGATCGTCACTTCACTAAGATAACGTGCTCTCGACGTATGGTGCATGCGGTTGCAAGCCAATTGGTGACCGGCTCCGTCGCTCCCGCTCGTCTAGCGATCACCAACGCTCGTGGGCTAGCTATCGTTGCACCGCCAAACGCTGGTTCGTGGAACGCACGATTGCTTGGCTGAACCGCTGCCGGCGCCTCGCCAAGGATTGGGCGTGCCTCAATCGACGGGCGCTCCTCTTCCTGCAGCTCGCCTCGATACGCCTTATGTTGCGAAGGCTCTGTCAAACCATACGATGACTTCGGACAGATGGGGTGATTGGGGGGTGCTCAGCCCAGACCTGAAGGTGGCTGTTCCTACCAGGATGGTAGAACGTGGTCCGTGTTGAGCGGCCACAAGCATCGAGGAGGAACAGCCGTG
>JBBPYT010000372.1:0-3109 GCA_038199665.1 Hyphomicrobiales bacterium | reverse complement strand
GAGGCTCTGCGCCGTGCCGGGGACCGGACGGGGGTCGCGGCTCTCGGCATCGCCAACCAGCGCGAAACCGTGGTGGTTTGGGAACGGGCGAACGGCAAGCCGATCCACAATGCCATCGTGTGGCAGGACCGGCGCACGGCATCGCTTTGCGCGACGCTCAAAGCGGAGGGCAACGAAGATCTGGTGCAGCGTCGCACCGGCTTGCTGCTCGACCCTTATTTCTCGGCCACCAAGATCGCTTGGCTGCTCGACAATGTGCCGGGGGCTCGTCAGAAGGCGGTTCGCGGCGAGCTCGCCTTCGGCACGGTCGACAGTTTCCTGCTGTGGCGTTTCACCAATGGCGCGGTCCACGCGACCGACGCCACCAATGCGTCGCGGACCTGCCTGTTCGACATCCGCAACGGCACGTGGGACGACGACCTTTGCGCCCTCTTCGGCGTGCCGCGTGCGATCCTGCCCGAAGTCATGGATTGCGCGGCCGAGTTCGGCATCGCATCGGCCGATCATCTCGGGGTCGCGCTTCCCATCCGCGGCATCGCGGGCGACCAGCAGGGGGCGCTGATCGGCCAGGCCTGTTTCGAACCGGGTATGGTCAAGGCGACCTTCGGGACGGGTTGCTTCGCGCTGCTCAACGTCGGGCCGGAGCCGGTGGCTTCGAGCCACAAGCTGTTGTCCACCATCGCCTACCAGCTCAAGGGTAAGCGGCATTATGCGGTCGAGGGCTCGATTTTCTCGGCCGGCGCCACCGTGCAATGGCTGCGCGACGGTCTCGGCATCATCGATTCCGCTGCAGAGTCCGGGCGCTTGGCCGCCGAGGCGGATCCAGCGCAGCCGGTCTATATCGTGCCGGCCTTTGCGGGCTTGGGCGCGCCGCATTGGAACAGTGAGGCGCGCGCCACGATCACCGGCATGACGCGGGGTACGACGCGGCGCGAAATCGCCCGCGCGGCGCTGGAAAGCGTCGCCTATCAGACGCTCGACCTCGTCGGCGCCATGCTGGCCGATGTCGAAGCTCTCCAGCCCGGCGAGGCGCCGCCTCCCGATCCCCAAGTTCGATCGGTCATCCGGGTTGACGGCGGCATGAGCGCCAGCGATTGGACCATGCAGTTCCTGTCCGACATGCTCGACGCCGAAGTGGACCGTCCCGCCATTCTCGAAACGACCGCGCTCGGCGCCGGCTATCTGGCCGGCTGGCAGTCGGGGTTTTATCCTGAGCCGGCCGAATTCGCGCGTTCGTGGCGGCTCGAACGGCGTTTTTCGCCTTCGATGACGGCCACGCGGCGGGCTGAGAAGTATCGGGGCTGGCGCGATGCCGTCGCTCGAACCGTGCTGCCGGGGCCGGGATGAGCAGTTTCGGAGAGCCCATCCCTTCCCCCGAGTGAAGAAGGCGGCGCTCGGCGCCGGATGACAGGGAGTTGGCTCGTCGGTGCGGTGACCTAAGATAGCTTCGGCTTAGCGCTCGTCCGCCCCGTCGGGCACTTTCGCCCAGAAGGGGAGAAGGATATCCCTGCGGGCATACGCCAGTTCGGGACATTTCGATGCGCATCACCTTTCGCTGCGATCCGGCCCTGATCGATGTCTTGCCACGGCCGATCCCCGCCCGGAAGGCACTGCCCGAGTGGCTACGGGCCATGCCGGCGCATAGCTTTTCCGACACGCATGGGCAGGACGTGCGCACCGTGAAGCAATGCCCGCCATTCGTCGATGCCATGGGTCATGGCTTCGTCATCCCGCTGCCCTGCGATGTCCGGGTCAAGGATGGTCGCCTGTCCTGGGACTGGGACTTGCCGCCGCTGTCCGTCGAGGCGCATCCGCGTTCGCCCATCAGTTTCCACGTGCCGGCCCAGGTCGCCGGCACGCCCTTTCACGCACCTGGGCGCGCGGTCGTGAAGTTCAACAGTTTCTGGACGGTGGAACTCGCGCCAGGCTATGCGCTTTTCGCGACCCACCCGGTCAATCGCCTGGATCTACCGTTCCGCCTCCTCACCGGGATGGTCGATGCCGACCGGTTCAGCGAAGTCGGAATCCTGTTTCCGGCCGTCTGGGTCGACACCGGCTTCGAGGGCGTACTTCAAAAGGGGACGCCCGTCGCCCAGTGTTTCCCCGTGGCTCGCGAAGCGCTCGAGCTCGTCTGCGAGCCCTTTTCTCCCGACCAGGCGCGGCGTTACGAGGACATTGCGAAGGCCTTGCTTTCGGCCCCGGGTCTCTATCGCAAGGAATACCGGGCGCCGCGCACTCGTTCATCCGACGAGCGATCGGCGGAGGGCCTCGATGTCGAGCCATAGCTCGCCTGTCGGGGGCGAGGTCATGGCTTGGGCGATGCGCCCGAAGGTGTCGGGCCGCGTGCGGATGGCGCAGCCATAAGCGGTCTTGGCGCCTTCGAGGTCGCCCATGTCTTGCCGGACCACCCCGAGGTTGACCATAGCCTCCGCCAAAGTGGGATCGGCTTCGATCGCCGCGCTATAGGCTTCCTTGGCGGCCGGCAGATCGCCCAGATCCTGGCAGATCAGACCAAGAGTGAACCAGGCATGGCCGGGCATGGACCCCAATGCGGCCGCGGCGTTCAGGGCATCGCGCGCCGCCGGCAGACGGCCGAGCTCCTTGAGAACGGCGCCACGGCGCAGGCCCAGAGAGACGGAAGGCGCGGCGCCGAAAGCGCGAGAAAAGGCCGCCAAAGCAGCTTCAAGCTTGCCCGCCTTGTGCAACGCGAGGCCGATCTCGTTCCAACCGGCCGAGTCGGTCGGAAAGCGGCGCAAGAGCCCGTCGAGCAGCGCCAGCGCCTGCGGGTCCGCCTCTTCGAGCAACAACGCGCAGAGCAGGAAGGCCGGCTCGCCACGATCGGGCGACAGGGCGCATGCACGGCGACACATCGCCATGGCGCCGGCACGGTCGCCTAGGCGACGGGCGGCGCGGCCGGCAATCACCAGGGCCGGGACGTGGTCGGGCCGCAGCGCCAGACAGGATGTCGCCCAGCGGCTGGCATCCGCGAATTGTCCCGCCGTGAGAGCGATCAGCGCCGCCATGTGGTGTAGAGCAGGGTCCTTCGGTCTTCGCCGCAGGGCGACGGCGCAGGCTTGCTCGGCCTCGCTCGTTCGACCTGCGCGCAGTG
>JBBPYT010000371.1:0-8160 GCA_038199665.1 Hyphomicrobiales bacterium | reverse complement strand
GTCCTGCGGGCTTACGAGCCCTGCAATCGGGCAGACGGATAGACCTGCTCATTACCGATGTCGGCTTACCGGGCATGAACGGGCGTCAGTTGGCCGAGCAAGCACGCACGCGCCGCCCCGACCTCAAGATCCTCTTCATCACCGGCTACGCGGAGAATGCCGTCTTCGGCAGCGGCCGTTTCGAAGCGGGTATGCAGATGATGACCAAACCCTTCACCGTCGAAGAACTGGCCGCCCGGATCCACTCCATTCTCGGACGAAGCTGAAAGAGACGCCCTCGACCTCCTTCGCAGGTTGATGGATGTCGAAGCCGCCTTGCGGAAGCAGCAGAAGACACCCAGATCGTGGGAGCGGAATCGTTCGCAGCGGCCTGGCGCGAGGGCCTTCCTGCCACGCTCGCGCCTCGCGACGGGTGTCGGCGCGTCGCGAAGCGAAGTATAGGCGGGTTTCGCGCTCGTCCCGTCGACCCCGAGTGAATCATGACGAAACCGCTTGTCGTTTCAATTCCCCACCAACTCGGGCAGGAGGAGGCGAAGCGCCGCCTTCAAACCGGGATCGGACATCTCAAGGACACTTACGGCAACAAGCTCGCCATTCTTGAAGACAGATGGTCGGACAATCGCCTGGATTTTCGCGTCAGCGCGCTGGGACAGGGCGTGACCGGCTCGATCGATGTGGAGCAGGACCGGGTAACGCTCGCCCTGCAACTGCCCTGGGTCCTTGCCGTGTTGGCCGAAAAGGCCAAGTCCATGATCCAGAAACAGGGCCAGCTGATGCTGGAACATAAGTAAGCGAGGCGGCAGCGGGCCAATCGCCGGTGCGGCGGGCGTCGAGAAACCCCATTCAATTTGCCGCACCCTCGAAGATGAGACTTAATGCGCCCCTGGGCCGCGGAAAGACGGCCCCAGCGGGGAACGCGCTTGTCGGACGACTTCATCCTGACGACCGAGGGGCTATCGAAGGAGTTCCGCGGCATCGTGGCCGTGGACGACGTCGGGTTGCGCGTGCGCAGCGGCACCATCCACGCGCTGATCGGCCCGAACGGCGCCGGCAAGACCACCTGCTTCAATCTGCTGACGAAGTTCTTGACCCCCACCCGAGGCCGGATCGTGTTCAAAGGGCGCGACATCACGGGGCTCGGCGCCGCAGGAGTCGCCCGCTTGGGGCTGGTCCGATCCTTCCAGATCTCGGCCGTGTTTCCAAACCTGACCGTCCTCGAAAATGTGCGCATCGCCCTGCAGCGCAAGCGCGGCGACAGTTTCGATTTTTGGCGGTCCGAGAGCGTGTTGCGGACTTTCGACGCGGAAGCCTTTGGCCTGCTCGAAGCGGTCGGTCTCGCGAGCTTCGCCGACCACGAGCCCTCGGAATTGCCCTACGGGCGCAAACGCGCGCTCGAACTCGCCACCACGCTCGCCCTCGACCCGGACCTGATCCTGCTCGATGAACCCACGGCCGGCATGGCGCATGAGGATATCGAGCGCGTCGCCACGCTGATCAAGAGCGCGTCGCAGCATCGCACCGTGCTGATGGTGGAGCATAACCTGTCGGTGGTGGCCTCGCTGTCGGACCGAATCACCGTGCTGGCGCGGGGCCGCATCCTGGCCGAAGGCCGGTACGAGACGGTGTCGAAAGACCCGCGCGTGATCGACGCCTATATCGGTGTCGGGCATGACTGAGGCCACGATCCCGCCTCGAAGCGCGGACGGCTCCGCGATGCTCGCGGTGCGCGCCCTCGAAGCGTGGTATGGCGAGTCGCACGTGCTGCACGGCATCGATTTCGACGTCCCGCAGGGCGAGGTCGTGACGCTTCTCGGCCGCAACGGCGCCGGTAAGACTACCACGTTGCGCGCCATCATGGGCGTCATCGGCCGGCGCAGCGGGTCCGTTCGCCTGGACGGCGCGGAAACCATGGCCATGCCGGCGCGTGCCATAGCCCGGCGCGGCATCGGCTACTGCCCGGAAGAGCGCGGCATCTTCGCCAGTCTTTCCGTGGAAGAAAATCTGCTTCTGCCGCCGATCGTGCGTCCCGGCGGCCTGTCGAACGAGGCGATCTTCGAACTCTTTCCCAATCTGCGCGAACGGCTCGCCAGCCCCGGCACCAAGCTTTCGGGCGGCGAGCAGCAGATGCTGGCCATTGCCCGAATCCTGCGCTCCGGGGCGCGGCTTCTTCTGCTCGACGAGCCGACCGAAGGCTTGGCGCCAGTGATCGTTCAGCAGATCGGACGAACCGTCGCGCGGTTGAAGGCGCAGGGTTTCACCGTCATCCTGGTGGAACAGAATTTCCGCTTCGCCTCGACGGTCGCGGACCGCCATTACGTGGTCGAACAGGGCCGGGTCGTGGATACGTTCACGAACGCCGAACTCGAAAGCAATCTCGACAAGATCCATCGCTACCTCGGGGTGTAGGCGAACGCGGGCGGCCCGAGGCGCCGCCTGCTTCAGGGAGGAACGAAGATGTTGCGCATGGCACCAGAACCGCAGGCTTTGTCCGATAAGAACGAACCTCGCTCGAGGAGCCTGCCGCCGATGATGCGCAGCGGCCCGGGACGGTTGGTGGTGGCCATCGCCATGCTGTTCGCGGCGGCCGGGACGGCGCGCGCCGAGATCGCCGTCAAGGTCGGTGTTCTCAACGACCGATCGGGCATCTACTCCGATCTCGCCGGCGAAGGCTCGGTGATCGCGGCCCACATGGCGGTCGAGGACTTCAAAGCCGCCGAAAAGGGCATCAAGGTCGACATCGTCTCGGCCGACCATCAGAACAAGCCCGACATCGGCTCGACCATCGCGCGCCAATGGTACGATCAAGACGGTGTGGACGCGATCCTCGACGTACCGACCTCCTCGGTCGCGCTCGCGGTCTCGCAGGTCACGCGCGAGAAGAACAAGGTCTTCATCGTCTCGGGCGCCGGTGCGTCCGACATCACGGGCGCGCAATGTTCCCCCAACACCATACACTGGACCTATGACACCTACTCGCTGGCCAAGGGTACGGCCGGAGCGATGGTGAAGAATGGCGGCAAATCCTGGTTCTTCCTTACCGCCGATTACGCCTTCGGCCACGCGCTGGAGCGTGACGCCGCCGCAATCGTCAAGGCGGCCGGCGGCAGCGTCGTCGACTCGGTCAACGTGCCGTTTCCGGCGACCGACTTCTCCTCCTTCCTGCTCCAGGCCCAGGGATCGAAGGCGGATGTCATCGGACTTGCCAATGCCGGTGGCGACACCATCAACGCCATCAAGCAGGCGTCCGAGTTCGGTATCGGCGAAGGCGGCCAGAAGCTCGCAGGCCTGCTGGTCTTTCTTTCTGACGTGCACGCGCTTGGGCTCAAGGCAGCTCAAGGGCTCGTGCTGACCGAAGCATTCTACTGGGACCTCAACGAGGGCACGCGCGCTTGGTCGAAGCGCTTCGCCGAACGCGCCGGCGGCAAGATGCCTACGATGGTCCATGCCGGGGCCTATGCGGGCCTGCAGCACTACCTCAAAGCGGTCGAGGCGCTGAAATCCAAGGACCCGATGGCCGTGCTGGCGAAGATGAAGGCGACGCCGACCGACGATCCGATCTTCGGCAAAGGCTCCATCCGCGTCGATGGGCGCACGCTGCACGACATGTATCTGTTCGAGGTCAAGAAGCCCGATGAGTCCAAGGGGCCGTACGACTACTACAAACTGATTACGACCATTCCGGCGGCCGAAGCCTTTCGTCCCCTGAACGAGGGCAGCTGTCCTCTGGCGAAGTGATCAGGCCCGACCCACAGCCGGAGCGAGCGGCCTCATGCACACGATCTTCGGCATTCCGTCGCAGCTCCTGTTCGGGCAGCTGCTGCTCGGGCTTATCAACGGCGCCTTCTATGCCCTGCTGAGCCTCGGCCTCGCCGTAATCTTCGGTCTGTTGAACATCATCAACTTCAGTCACGGCGCCTTCTACATGCTGGGCGCCTTCCTGGCCTGGATGCTGCTGACCTATTGCGGCATCGGTTATTGGTGGTCCCTTGTTCTGGCTCCGCTGATCGTCGGCGCGTTGGGCATCGCCGTGGAGCGGCTGCTCATCGCCCGGCTTTACCGTCTCGACCCGCTTTATGGCCTGCTCCTCACCTTCGGGCTGGCGCTCGTTCTCCAGGGCGTGTTCCGCAACATCTACGGCGTGTCCGGCCTGCCATACGGCATCCCCTCGGCTCTCGCCGGCGGTCGCAACCTCGGCTTCATGATTCTGCCGAACTACCGCGCCTGGGTCATCGCCCTCTCGCTCGCCGTCTCGATCTCGACCTGGCTGGCTATCGAAAAAACGCGGCTTGGCGCCACCTTGCGGGCCGCAACCGAGAACCCGGCGCTGGTCGAAGCCTTCGGTATCAACGTCCCGCTCTTCGTCACCGTCACTTACGGCTTCGGCGTGGCATTGGCGGCGCTGGCGGGCGTGCTCGCGGCCCCGATCTACTCGGTCAACCCCAACATGGGAGCCGACCTGATCATCACGGTCTTCGCCGTGGTGGTCATCGGCGGCTTGGGCTCGATCCTGGGCTCGATCGTTACGGGCTTCGGCCTAGGGCTCGCGGAAGGGCTGACCAAGGTCATCTATCCCGAAGCCTCCTCCACCGTCATCTTCGCCATCATGATCGTCGTGTTGCTGGTGAAGCCGAACGGCCTGTTCGGGAAAGCCACATGACCGAAACGGCACGCGCAGATCAGCCGACCACGACCGTCGCGGTTCCGGCCCATGCCAGGCGGAACGACGTTGCGTTCCATCGTTGGATCTTCGGCGGGATCGCGCTCGCGGTCGCCTTCGCGCCTGCTCTCGCCTATCCGGTGTTCCTGATGAAGGTGATGTGCTTCGGACTTTTCGCCTCGGCCTTCAACCTGCTGCTCGGTTTCGGCGGCCTCCTGTCCTTCGGTCACGCCGCCTATTTCGGGGCTGCCGCCTATGTTTCCGCCCTCGCGGCCAAGGCGTGGGGACTGCCTCCGGAGCTGGCGATCCTGGCCGGCGCGAGCGCTGCCGCGCTGCTTGGAGCCCTGTTCGGCGCCGTCGCGATCCGCCGCCAAGGCATCTATTTCGCCATGATCACGCTGGCTCTGGCCCAGATGATCTATTTCGTCGCCTTGCAGGCTAAAGTCACGGGCGGCGAGGACGGCATCCAGGGTGTGCCGCGCGGCACGCTGTTCGGCCTTATCGATCTCGGCAACGATTACGCGCTTTACGCCGTCGTCGCCCTGATCTTTCTTGCTGGGCTCGCGGCCGTTCACCGCATCGTTCATTCCCCCTTCGGCCACGTGCTCCGGGCCATCCGCGAGAACGAGCCGCGCGCCTTGTCGCTGGGCTATCGCGTACCGCGCTATCGCCATGCCGTATTCGTGATGTCGGCCACGTTGACCGGACTTGCGGGCGCCACCAAGGCCATCGTGTTCCAGCTGGCCTCGCTGACGGACGTGCACTGGACCATGTCGGGCGAAGTCGTCCTCATGACCTTGATCGGCGGCATGGGGACGATGTTCGGCCCGCTGGTCGGGGCCCTGGTGGTGGTCGCCATGGAATATTATCTCGCCTCGATCGGCGGGTGGATTTCGGTCATCGAGGGCGCGGTCTTCGTCGTTTGCGTGCTCGGCTTCCGGGAGGGCATCGTCGGCGTGCTGGCCCGCAAACTGAAGCGGCCTCTCTGATCCTTCTTGGACCGGGCGCCGCGAAAGGACCTCACATGCCCCGATTCGCGCCGCGCACGTCGCTTGCCACCCACGACGTCACCAACCAGCCCCCGGATTTCGCCGGGCGCGACCTCTACCGCACGGACCCTGCCCTGCAGGACGCAGCCTTGCGCGAAGGCGGCGCCTGGGTCGATGCGCCCCTCGGAGAACTTGGTCCGCTCGTCGGCTCCGAAGAGGTCCTCGACCTCGCCGAAGAGGCCAATCGCCATCCCCCGGAACTTGTCAGCTTCGATCGCTGGGGACGACGCCTCGACGAGGTCCGGTTCCATCCCGCCTACCACGCTCTCATGGGCCTTGGGATGCGCCATCGCATCCATTCGCTCGCCTGGACGGCTGATCGGCCGGGCGGCCATGTGGCGCATGCGGTGCTGCTGGCTCTGTTCAGCCAGGCCGAACAGGGCACGATGTGCCCGCTCAGCATGACCCATGCGTCGGTGCCGGCGCTGCGGCGCCAGCCCGAGCTTGCAGCCCTCTGGGTGCCCCGCATCCTCGATGGCACCTACGACCCTTCGCTGCGTCCGATCGCGGAAAAATCCGGCCTGACGATCGGCATGGCGATGACCGAGAAGCAGGGCGGCTCGGACGTCCGCGCCAACACGACCAGGGCGAGCGCCCTCGACGGCGGAAGACCGGGCGCGCGCTACCGTCTCGACGGCCACAAATGGTTCTGCTCCGCGCCGATGAGCGATGCCCTTCTGACCCTGGCCCAGGCGCCGGGCGGGCTCTCGTGCTTCCTGGTGCCGCGCATTACGCCGGAGGGCGAGCGCAATGCGATCCACCTCATGCGGTTGAAGGACAAGCTCGGCAATAGATCCAACGCCTCGGCCGAGATCGAATATCACGGCGCGACGGCATTCCTCATCGGCGAGGAAGGGCGCGGCATTCCGACGATCATCGACATGGTGCACGGCACAAGGCTCGACACGATGGCCTCGACGCTCGGCATCATGCGCATGGCGCTGGCGCAGGCGGCGCATCACGTGGCGCATCGCCGGGCTTTTGGAAAGGTGCTGCTCGACCAGCCGGCCATGCGGGCCGTGGTGGCGGACCTGCAGCTGGATTACGAAGCTGCCGTGGTTTTCACCCTTAGGGTGGCGCGGGCCTTCGACGGCGCCGACGAGAACGAGCGCGCCCTGGCGCGCCTCGGCGTCGCGCTCGGCAAATACTGGCTGACCAAGCGCGTCGCCAATTTCGTCTACGAGTGCATGGAATGCCTGGGCGGCGCCGGTTACGTCGAGGACAGCGTCTTGCCGCGGCTCTATCGCGAAGCGCCGATCAACGCGATCTGGGAAGGCTCGGGCAATGTCATGGCGCTCGACATTCTCCGCACCCTCGCCCGAGAGCCGAGGGCGCTGGAGGCCTATCGGCCGGAGATCGATGCCGCACGCCGGCAGAATCGTGACCTGGACCAGGTCGCAACGGAGATTTTTGGGTGGCTCGGCGGTTCGACTGGCGAAGACCAGGCCCGCCTTGTCGCCGAGCGGCTGGCGCTGCTTCTGCAGGGAGCCCTGCTGGTCCGCCATGCTCCGACGGCTGTGGCGGACGCTTTCTGCGCGACCCGCCTTCGAGGCGACGGCGGCCGTTCCTACGGCGCCCTGCCCCACGGGCTCGACGTCGACGCGATCGTGGGGCGCGTGTTCGGGTAGGGATGATCAAGAATGTTCTTCGAGAGCAAGCGAACCTTGAGGCCATGATTTGGCCCGCACCTACCTTTTGAAGCATGTTCGACATGAGCGGACTGAGTTACAGCGACGCAATTGACCTCAGCCGTCCCCCTCCTTGCCCCCCACCCCACTTCGCGTTATGGCGCGCCTATGCTGGATCACCTCAAGGCCAACAATCGAGCCTGGGCGGAGCGGATGGAATCCGCCGACCCCGGCTTCTTCCGACGCCTCGAACGCCAGCAGGCGCCGGAATATCTTTGGATCGGCTGCTCCGACAGCCGGGTCCCTGCCAACGAAATCGTGGACCTCGACCCCGGCGAGCTTTTCGTGCACCGCAACGTCGCCAACCTGGCTCCGCCGCAGGATGCCAACTACCTCTCCGTGCTGCAGTTCGCGGTCGACGTGCTGAAGGTGAGGCACATCATGGTGGTGGGCCACTACGGATGCGGCGGCGTGAGCGCGGCGGTGGACGGCAAGCGGCGCGGCCTGGTGGACCACTGGCTCCACCCGATCCGCGAAGTCTGCCACGAGCACCGCCACGAACTCGACGCGATCCCGGATCGGCGCGCCCGCCTCGACCGTCTCTGCGAACTCAACGTCATCCGGCAGGCCAGGAACGTCGCATCCGATGTTTTCGTACAGGACGCCTGGGCGCGCGGACAGGACCTTTCCATCCACGGCTGGGTCTATTCCCTGGCGAGCGGCCTCGTTACGGACCTCGAGGTGACGGTCAGCCGGCCCGAGTAATCAGGCGACCGGGATGACTCCGGCGCGACCTAAACCGACCGCCCGCACCTGCCCGAGCCGG
>JBBPYT010000370.1:0-4176 GCA_038199665.1 Hyphomicrobiales bacterium | reverse complement strand
GTTGGCGCTGTCGCGCGGCGATCGCCCATGCGGGATGCCCGTTCTGGCCGATCATTATCGCGGCCGATCTTGGCGATCAGATGGACAAGATCGACGAATTCGTCGGCCTGGCGGCGCAGTTCGTCCGCTACCATGGGCGGCTGCGTCGTTACCGTGGAGACGACGGAAACCCTTACGCCTCGACGTTGGACCGCTTCGACCAGCGAGCGGAAGTCGCCGTCCCCGGAAAACAGAACCATGTGGTCGAGGTGCTCGGCCATTTCCATGGCATCGACCGCGAGCTCGATATCCATGTTGCCCTTAACTTTGCGGCGGCCCATGGAGTCCACGAACTCCTTCGTCGGCTTGGTCACCACCGCGTAGCCGTTGTAGTCGAGCCAATCGATCAACGGCCGGATCGAGGAATACTCCTGATCCTCAACGAGGGCCGTGTAATAAAATGCACGTATCAGGCGCCCCTTGCTCTGAAATTCGCGCAACAGTCGTTTGTAATCGATGTCGAACCCAAGCGTTTTCGCAGTCGCATAAAGATTGGCGCCATCGATGAATAGGGCGGTACGTTCTTGCTCGGCCATACGTCAGAACTCTTCCTAATCGATAGAACTATGCTCCGAACCATTCGCCAACGCCCCCCAATCGTTACTCCAGAAAAGGCCCGACCGTAATTATTTTAGGCCTGAAGGTTCCGATTCGTCCGAATTGCCCCTCCTGCTCCTTCCCGATATGAAACTGCGACTCCTTTTGGCCGGGAACCGACGCCGTCTCACAGACAATGATCGGCAATAAAAATAGGGAATTTGTTGGCCCCTGTTGTGTTGCATTTGCCGAGACGCCGTCGCTTCGCCGCAAATCTGCCCCATGTATGAAGGAAAGGCGGCGGCCTGGGGCACTGCCACCTGTCAGGCCCGAGGTGCGGGCGCCCCAGGCCCCAGAGGCTCTATTCTACTTGCATCATGGTTTTGGGCGGTGCTAGGGCTTGCCCCAACTTCCCAAAGCTCTGCAAGGATTGTCGGATGGCGCGTGTAACCGTTGAAGATTGCATCGACAAGGTGGAGAACCGCTTCGATCTGGTTTTGCTCGCCAGCCACCGTGCCCGCATGATCTCGGCCGGGGCCGCCATTGCGGTGGATCGAGATAACGACAAAAACCCGGTCGTCGCATTGCGCGAAATCGCCGACGAGCGCTTCGCCCCCGAGGACATGAAAGAAGATCTCATCCATTCGCTGCAAAAGCACGTCGAAGTCGACGAGCCCGAGGCTGATGTCGTGCCCTCCCTCGTGCCGACGGGGGAGGTCGAGCGTGGCACGGGGGTCGAGGTCCAGTTCGATCGCATGACCGAGGAAGACCTTCTGCGCGGGCTCGAAGGGCTGGTGCCGCCGGCCGAAACCGAGGAAGAGGGCGAGTAGGGCAGGCTTTTCGGTCCGCTCGGCGCAGTGCCGGGCGACTTGATGTTCGGCTTGGCTGGTGTGTTGCCAAGGTTCAGCCTTGCCCTGCCTTGTTTCAGTCCCGATAATGAGGGCATGTCGCTTGCCCTTACCGCCTCGCGGCGTCCTCCGCCCGCCAAGATCATGCGCCAGTACGAACTCGTCGATCGCGTAAAGAGCTATAATCCGAACGCCGACGAAGTGTTGCTGAACCGCGCCTACGTTTACGCCATGAAGGCGCATGGCGCGCAGAAGCGGGCCTCCGGGGACCTGTATTTCTCGCACCCGCTTGAGGTCGCGGCCATTCTGACCGACCTCAAGCTCGACGATGCAACCATTGTTGCCGCGGTATTGCATGACACGATCGAGGACACGGAGTCGACCCGAGAGGAGATCGACCACCTTTTCGGCCACGAGATCGGCAACCTCGTCGAGGGCCTGACCAAGATCAAAAAGCTGGATCTCGTGTCCAAGCAGGCCGCGCAAGCCGAAAATCTGCGCAAATTGCTGCTGGCCATCGCCGACGATATCCGGGTGCTGTTGGTCAAGCTTGCCGACCGGCTCCACAACATGAGAACGCTGCACTTCGTGCCCGAGCCCAAGCGGGCGCACATCGCGCAGGAAACGCTCGATATTTATGCACCGCTCAGCGGCCGAATGGGCATGCAGAGCCTGCGGAGCGAGCTCGAGGATCTCGCCTTCGCTCACCTGATGCCCGAGGCGCACAGCATGATCGTCGCCAGGCTCGACGACATGACGGCCAGATATGGCGCGCTGATCTCGAAGATCGAGACCGAGCTTTCGGACAAGCTGTCTTCTCAGGGCATCAAGGCCATGGTCAAGGGACGGCAAAAGCAACCCTATTCCGTCTGGCACAAGATGGAGCAGAAGTCGCTGGCCCTGGAGCAACTGTCGGACATATTTGGCTTCCGGGTCATCGTCGCCGACGTCGCCGACTGCTACCGCGTGTTGGGGGTGGTGCACACCCAGTGGCCGAGCGTGCCGGGTCGCTTCAAGGATTACATCTCGACCCCCAAGCAGAACGACTATCGGTCTCTCCACACCACCGTCGTCGGGCCGGGACAGCAGCGCGTCGAACTGCAGATCCGCACCAAGGCGATGCAAGATCTCGCGGAGAATGGGATCGCGGCGCACGCGCTCTATAAGGACGGGCAGGTGCTCGATGTCGGCTCGCGAGCCGGGGAGAGCAGCGCTTATAGCGGCCTGCAACGCACTATCGCCATGCTCGCCGAAGGCGACACCCCCGAAGAATTCCTGGAGCATACGAAGCTCGAACTCTTCCACGACCAGGTGTTCTGCTTCACGCCTAAGGGCCGCCTGATCGCGCTCCCGCGCGGCGCAACGCCGATAGATTTCGCTTACGCGGTCCATACTTACATCGGCAATACGGCGGTAGGAGCAAAGATCAACGGGCGCATCGCTCCTCTGATATCCGAGCTCAAGAATGGCGATGAGGTCGAGATCTCCTGCGCGGAAGGGCAAGTGCCGCCGCCGGCTTGGGAGGGGATCGTCGCGACCGGGAAGGCGCGTGCCGCCATTCGCCGGGCCACCCGCGCCGCGGTCCGTGCCCAATATGCCGGACTTGGGCGACAAATCGTTGCGCGAGCCTTCGAACGGAGCGGCAAGAACTATTCGGACGACAAGCTCCGCAGCGCCGTTCCGCGTCTCGCGCGCGCTACGGTGGACGATGTTCTAGCGGCGGTTGGGCGGGGGGAAATGTATTCTGGCGACGTATTGCGGGCCGTCTATCCCGATGTCGCCGAGGAGCGCAGGGCAGGGGTCGCTCCGGAGAAGGGGGATGCCGGCTGGTTCGGACTTGAAAAGGTGGATAACCTGCGGTTCAAATTTCCCCAGGGTCCTGCAGATCCAGACAAATCCATCCCGATTCGGGGATTGAGCGGAGATTTGCCCGTGCGCTTCGCGCCGAACGGTGGCGCTGTACCGGGCGACCGCATCATCGGCATCCACACGCCGGGTGATTGCATCACCATCTATCCCATCCAATCGCCCGCCTTGACGGCATTCGACGATCAGCCCGAACGATGGCTCGACGTGAGGTGGGACATCGATGACGCCAGGAAGGAGCTGTTTCCGGCTCAGATCGCCGTGACCGCCATCAACGAGCCGGGGGCGCTGGCTGGCATCACGGCCGCTATCAGCGACAACGGCGGCAATATCGACGACCTCAAGGTCATGTCGCGATCGAGAGACTTCCGGGAAATTCTCGTGGACCTCGACGTCTGGGATTTGAAACAGCTCAATGCGATCATTGCGCGACTGCGCACCACCAAGGCGGTGTCGAAGGTGGAACGGGTCAATGGCTGACGTGGGCGCGGAACGAATGCAGGCTTAACCGGCATGATCATCGGCATCGGCAATGATCTTTGCGACATTCGCCGTCTCGAAAAGGTTCTGGACAGATTCGGCCGACGTTTCATCGACCGCTGTTTCACGACGGTCGAGCAACACCGTTCGGAGGCGCGGGTCGGGCGAGCGGCGTCCTATGCCAAGCGTTTTGCGGCCAAGGAGGCCTGTGCCAAAGCGTTGGGGACGGGGCTCCATCGCGGCGTGTTCTGGCGGGACATGGGTGTCGTCAACACGCCGAGCGGGCAACCGACCATGCGGTTGACCGGAGGTGCGGCAAAGCGGCTGGCCGAGATCACGCCACCAGGAACGCAAGCCGTCATTCATCTCACCCTCACCGACGAGTATCCCTTGGCTCAGGCAATCG
>JBBPYT010000369.1:0-6708 GCA_038199665.1 Hyphomicrobiales bacterium | reverse complement strand
GCTCGTGACACTTGCCCTCTTGATCATCGTGACAGGACCACTGGATCTTGGACTGGTCCGCCGTGGCATAGCCCCAGCCTGGTTCGGTCGACTCCGCATGGTGCTCAGCCTCGGTGCCGGCGCCGGGCTGCTCGTTGCTGCAACAGCTTGATGTCCAACGCTCGATTGCATCGTGCTCCGCGCATTGCCGAACGCACGGCACGCACGTGTATCCAGACTGCCGGTTACTTCGATCGCGCGCGCCGGTGAATATTGCCGGTCAGTTATTGAAATCGTGCGCGATGCCGCCGGTCAGCTGACCGACAGCCTCCATCTCCTTCGCCTGCCCCAGCGCCTTCTCAGCTGTTGTACGTTCGGCAGTTACTTCCGCGACGCGCTATTCAACCGTCTCGGCGAACTCACGCAGTCGCTCTTCGACCCGCTTCCTGTTAGTCATGCTGAGATCACGCCGGGGAAGCGCGTCAGCCTGCATTCGTCGTCCTTGAGGCAACGCCCACGTGCGATCACCCAGTTTACTTCTCGGTCAGGTCCCACAAATCCGGCACGGAAGTCGCCGGTCCTGACCGCCTCTTCGATTGGTCGGAGCCAAGTCTAGGGCATCGCCAGCGGAACAGAAGCCTACTTGATGAGGAGAGACAAGATGGATGGAATGACTGAGGACAAGGGTGTGGGCACGTGCCCGGTGGCGCCCGGCCATACGCGCGGGCGCTCGCGCAGGGGCAACCGTAATTGGTGGCCGGAGCAGCTGAGCCTCAGCACCCTCAGCCAGCACTCATCGCGGGCCAACCCAATGGACGAAACGTTCAACTATGCCGAGGAATTCAAGACCCTCGACCTGAACGCCGTCATCCAGGACCTGCATGCCCTGATGACCGATTCACGGGATTGGTGGCCGGCCGACTTCGGTCACTACGGCGGCCTGTTCATCCGCCTGGCGTGGCACAGCGCGGGCACTTACCGCACGACCGACGGCCGAGGCGGCGCCGGTGGCGGCCAGCAGCGATTTGCGCCTCTCAACAGCTGGCCGGACAACGCGAACCTCGACAAGGCGCGCCGGCTGCTGTGGCCGATCAAGCAGAAATACAGCGACAAGATCTCCTGGGCCGATCTTTTCGTCCTCGGCGGCAACGTCGCCCTGGAGTCCATGGGCTTCAAGACGTTCGGTTTTGCCGGCGGCCGCGCGGACACCTGGGAACCAGAAGAGCTCTACTGGGGCCCTGAGGGGACGTGGCTAGGCGATGAACGCTATAGCGGCGAGCGCCAGCTGGACAGCAGGCTCGGCGCGGTGCAAATGGGTCTGATCTACGTCAATCCGGAAGGGCCCAACGGCAAGCCCGATCCGATCGGCTCGGCGCGCGACATCCGCGAGACCTTCGCGCGCATGGCGATGAACGACGAAGAAACCGTCGCCCTCATTGCCGGCGGGCACACCTTTGGCAAGACCCATGGCGCCGGCGATCCGTCATTCGTCGGCCCGGAGCCTGAGGGCGCCGTGATCGAGGATCAGGGACTTGGCTGGCGCAGCAAGCACGGCACGGGTTTAGGGGCCGACGCGATTACCGGCGGCCCTGAAGTCACCTGGACGCAGACGCCGACGCAGTGGAGCAACTACTACTTTGAGAACCTATTCAGGTACGAGTGGGAACTGACAAAGAGCCCGGCAGGCGCCTATCAATGGCAGGCGAAGGACGCTCCCGCCGACATTCCGGACGCGCACGACCCGTCGAAGAAGCATGTGCCCACCATGCTCACCTCGGACCTGGCGCTGCGAGTGGACCCGGAATACGAGAAGATCTCACGACGGTTTTATGAGCATCCCGAGCAGTTCGCGGACGCATTTGCCCGCGCGTGGTTCAAGCTCACGCACCGCGACATGGGCCCGATCCAGCGGTACCTGGGCTCTGGCCCACTTGTCCCCAAGGAGAAGCTGATCTGGCAGGATCCGATCCCGTCGGTGGATCATTCGCTGATGGGCGAAAGGGAGATCGAGTCACTCAAGGCCCAGATCCTCGCGACCGGGCTTTCGGTGTCGCAGCTCGTCTCAACCGCTTGGGCGTCGGCATCGACGTTCCGCGGCTCGGACAAGCGCGGCGGGGCCAATGGCGCACGCATCCGGCTGGCGCCGCAGAAGGATTGGCCGGTGAACAATCCGGCTGAACTGGCGAAGGCGGCGCAGCAGCTCGAAGCGGTGCAGGCGGCGTTCAACCAGTCAGCGATCGGTGGCATGAAGGTCTCGTTGGCCGACCTAATTGTCCTGGGCGGCTGCGCGGCGATCGAGAAGGCGGCGAAGGATGCCGGGACCGACGTCAAGGTTCCGTTCACGCCCGGACGGATGGACGCGTCGCAGGGGCAAACCGACGCTCACTCCTTCGCTCCGCTGGAACCCACCGCCGATGGATTCCGCAACTACTACGAGGGCGCGCAGTTCATGGCGCCCGAGGAAGCGTTGGTGGACCGAGCGGAGCTGCTGCGGTTGACCGCGCCGGAGATGACCGTGCTGGTCGGCGGTTTGCGGGTGTTGGGCGCCAATGCCGGCGGGTCCAAGCACGGCGTGTTCACCAATCAGCCGCAGAAGCTGACGAACGACTTCTTCGTCAACCTGCTCGACATGGACACGGAATGGCAACCCACCGATTCCGAGAACGCGTACGAGGGCCGTGATCGGAAGACCAAGGAAGTGAGATGGACCGGCACACGGGTCGACCTTATTTTCGGCTCGCACTCGCATTTGCGCGCCCTTGCCGAGGTCTATGCCTGCACGAACTCTCAGCCAAAGTTCGTGAAGGACTTCGTCGCGGCATGGAACAAGGTGATGACTGCCGACCGCTTCGACTTGAGAGCCACTGTGGCATCAGGCACCCGTGCCTAGATAAGCCGGAGGCGCGTGGCGGGCGACACTTGCGAGTGCTGCCCCAGGCCTTATGCAGGCTGCTACCGACCCCCGACTAGCGCAGGCCTCCATGACAATCAGGCAGGCTCGCAGTGAAGTTGACCCAATTTGGTGGAGCCCTTCCAGCTTGAAGGGCTCCAGAGATGCCCAGGACGCGTCCGCCATATTCGCCTGAGTTCCGTCGTCAGATGGTCGAACTGGTCCGCGCCGATGTGGATCGTCGTTCGCCAGTTGCGCAACATCGACGGCGAGATGCCGACCTCGGTAGCAACCTGCCTCAACGGCCGACCGTTACTCGCAAGCAGATCCCATGGGCGGGTGGTTTGCGGTCTGCTCCCTGGCAGAGTGAGGTTGCTGAGCCAACCACCCTGGAGGCGACCATGGAAGTTGTAACTGACCGTCCGGAAACATCGACCGCTATCCGTTCCGAGCTTGGCGCAATGTTCGTCTCCTTGGAACTGAGCCGATCAAGCTGGCTGATCACGTCGCTGTCGCCCGGGAATGGAGAGACGTTGTCGAAACACGCGGTGCGCAGCGGCGACACCGCCGGGCTGCTGACACGCTTCGCACAGCTCAGGGAGAAAGCGCAGGCGCGAACGGGGCGGTGCTTTCCAATCATTGTGATCCAGGAGGCCGGGCTCGACGGGTTCTGGCTCCACCGTGCGCTGCAGGCGGAAGGGATAGAAAGCCATGTCGTCGATGCGGCCTCGATCGCGATCTCGCGCCGGCGCCGGAGGGCAAAGACCGATAAGCTCGATGGCGAGACGTTGGTGCGGGCGTTACTGGCCTATAAGCGCGGAGAGCCGCGGGTATGCGCCATGGTCAAGGCGCCCAGCCCCGAAGAGGAGGATCACCGCCGCATCACACGCGAGCGCAAGGTGCTGACCAATGAGCGGGTCCAGCACGTCAATCGCATCAAGGGATTGTTGTTCGCACAGGGCATATCCGGATACGAGCCCCTGCGCCGGGACCGGCGGGAGCGGCTTGATAAGCTGCGGACCGGCGATGGTCGTTTGTTGCCGGATCACCTGAAGGCGCAGCTCGGCCGCGAACTGGACCGACTCGAACTGCTTCTTGAGCAGATCAAGTCAGTGGAAGTGGAGCGGGATACGCAGATGGCTGCTGCACGAAGCGCAGCGACACCAGCCGCAGCCGCGATGTTGCTGCACGTGAAGGGCATCGGGCCGGAATTTGCCGCCGTTCTCTGGTCGGAGGGGCTGTTCCGGCACTTCGACAATCGACGGCAAGTGGCGTCCTATGCCGGCCTGGCGCCGACGCCTTGGCAGAGCGGGGCGGTCGACCGTGAGCAAGGTGTGTCGAAAGCTGGCAATCCGCGACTGCGAACGACGATGATCCAACTCGCCTGGCTGTGGCTGGGCCATCAGCCGCACTCGGCTGTGACCCGCTGGTTCCGCGAGCGGGTCGAGCGTAATGGCGGCCGTCTGCGAAAGACGATGATCGTGGCGCTCGCCCGAAAGCTGCTGGTCGCGCTCTGGAAGTATGTGACCGCTGGCGTCGTGATCGAAGGGGCCGTGATGAAGGCCGCCTAACGATCCATCTTGGTCCGAACGCGCAATCCGTCAGGACCCGATCAGTCCTGGCCGATCCGGGTGGACGAACCGATGTTGCGCATGGCCTGAAGCGCCGTCAAGCAGAATGGTCTCGTCTTCCTGAGCCCTTGCCCGCCGCACGCGGGGATCGTGGTGCAGCCGTGGCGAACGGCGACCGGATGTGAGTTTGATCGTGCTCGGAGACGGGCGCGCGTCATGCAATCGGGCTCGGACCTTGGATCGAAGCAAATACCGGAGGCATGCCGATGTCGCCCTGATGCATCCACTTGACCTGATCCTGCCCATGTGAGCGCAACACTGACAGTGAGAAGGCCGAGATCCGGGCCGGCCGCATCCCGGAGGCGTGGAAGGACAAGCCCGCCAAGCTCGCGCAAAAGGATCGTGACGCGCGCTGGACGGTGAAGTTGTCGAAGGCGAAGCCCTCCGATGACGGCTCGCCGCGCATCGACATCGCCGTCCCGTCTTTTGGGTACAAAAACCACGTCGCCATCGACCGGCGCCATGGGCTCATCCGGACATGGACGGCAACGCACGCGGCCCGTCACGACGGAGCGCAGCTGCCGAACCTCGTCTCTAAAGAGAACACGGCGAGCGATGTGTGGGCGGATACGGCCTACCGCTCGAAGGCGAACGAGAAGCATCTCGCCGACAAGGGCCTGCGCTCACGCATCCACCGCAAGAAGCCGCCAGGTCGGCCCATGTCGGTCAACGTCTCCCGCGCCAACGGAGCCAAGTCGAAGGTCAGGGCAGCCGTGGAGCACGTCTTCGCCCAACAGAAAGGCCCGATGGGCCTCGTCGTCCGCACCATCGGGATCGCCAGGGCGACCGTGAAAATCGGCCTCGCCAACATCGCGTACAACATGCGCCGCGCTGTCTGGCTCTTCGCTCAGAGGGTCGCCGCGGCCTGAAATCGGTCGAAGGCGCCGGGCGGGGACGGTCCCACGGTCAGGCATTCCATCGCATCATCGGCCCGCACGTCGAACCGAGCACTCCTCCCCCTGAAAAGAAGGTACTTGGAGCCGTCCAGTTGGCGCAGCGGGACGAAACGGCGCGCCGGCTGATGAGCATACCCGGGTTCGGTCCGATCACCGCCTCGGCGATGGCCGCTACCGTTCAGGACGCATCCAGCTTCGCGGGTCCACGCGTGTTCTCCGCCTTTCTCGGGCTGACGCCCAAGCAGAAATCTTCGGGCGGCAAGCAGCGGCTCGGGCGCATCTCGAAGATGGGCAATCGATACTTGCGCAAATTGCTCGTCGTGGGTGCGCATGCCGTGCTGTTTCACCGCAAACCCGATGCGGACCCGCTCCGATCATGGGTCAAGAAGCTTATCGAGAAAAAGCCCTTCAAGCTTGTCGCTGTGGCGCTTGCCAACAAGATGGCGCGCATTGCCTTCGCGATACTGCGCGGCAAGACGAGCTATCGAGAAATTCCGGCCTAGCGAGCGCCGTAGGGTTCGCGGCCAAGG
This sequence comes from Hyphomicrobiales bacterium, assembly GCA_038199665.1. Classification (GTDB taxonomy): domain Bacteria; phylum Pseudomonadota; class Alphaproteobacteria; order Rhizobiales; family Beijerinckiaceae; genus Lichenihabitans. The sequence continues at coordinate 782 of JBBPYT010000369.1, read as the reverse complement.
CTCGCCAAAAGCCAAGGCAGCACAGCAATCGAGGGTGACCAAGAGGTGATGCGCAGGAAGTCGGATTGATCCAGAAGCCCGTGGCTTTGTCTGCGCCCTCGAGCGCGATCCCGTGATTGGGGCAAAGGATCAGCGGACAACATCAGGGCCAGCGGACTTTAGTTTCCGCGTCGAAGGCCGAAGACATGACCGCACCCGCGACCGGCGCATCGTCGAAAACAGCCCTTGGATCCGCGGGCGCCGTCCAGACATGACAAAGCCGAAATATGTTTTAATACGCGCAGAGCCCGTTCCGATCGAGAGTCGGACGAACCAGTGGAGGAAATACGGATGGATCGGCTGACAAGCGGGAAGGTTACGTCGCGTCGCGCGGTGCTGGGGGCAGCGGGCGGCCTGATCGGGAGCGCCATGCTCCCTTTGAGCTGGGCGTCGGCGGCGGATAATCCCCCGCTGGGCACCTATCCTGCCGGCTCGTCCGGCGATTCCGTCTTCATCGGCATCGCGGTGCCCCGCACCGGCACTTACGCGGTGCCGGGAGAGGACGAACTGAAGGGCTACGAACTGGCCATCGAGCACCTCAACGCCGGCGACGAGCTGATCCGCAAGATCTCGCCGAACACCACCAAGGGCGTGCTCGGCAAGACCGTGAAATACGGCGTCGCCGACAACGAGGCCAAGCCCAACACCGCCGTCCAGGCGCAGTCGCGTTTCATCAGCGAGAACGAGGCCGTGATGATCACTGGCTCGGTGTCGAGCGCGGTAGCGGTGGCATTGAACAAGCT
>JBBPYT010000368.1:0-7590 GCA_038199665.1 Hyphomicrobiales bacterium | reverse complement strand
GCAAGGCCGGCTTGGTCCAGCGGACTTTCATCAAGGAGGCGAGAATTTCGCGATTGCGCGCGCGACCTCATCGTCGCCCGCAAATTCTCCGTGGTCGGCGGCAGCGATGCCCGCCTCGATCTTCGAAAGCTGCCAAGCGTTGAGCGCTACGTACTGCTCCACCGCGCGGGTCACCAGCCAGCTGCGGGAACGTTCGGTTCTGTCGGCAAGCTGATCGAGAGCCTCGACAAGTTCGTCGCTCAGTCGCACGGTGAATGCTGCCGCCATCTTCAGGATCCAGCCCCTTGCATTGCGGTTCTCTCAGGTTCACATCTAGTCTAGTTGAACCAATTTGATTTGCAACTCAGCTTCCTTCTTGCGTGTGCGTTCGGGCGGCCAAACTCGATGGCCATTGCCGCTTATGAACCGAGCAGAACGGACCGCCTCGTGAGCGACACGAATCCCTCCTGGCCGACGTTGTCGCCGCTGTCGACCGGCCTGCGCGGCCGGTGCCCGCGTTGCGGGCAAGGCCACCTGTTCCAGGGTTTTCTGAAGCTCGCGCCGCGCTGCGAGGTGTGCGGCCTCGATTATTCCTTCGCCGATCCCGCGGACGGACCCGCCTTCTTCGTGATCTGCTTCGCCTGCGTCCCGGCCGTCGTTCTCGCGTCTTGGATCGAGATCCATTTCGAGGCGCCCTATTGGGTGCACCTTTTCACGAGCCTTCCTTTCCTCCTGCTGACCTGCATTCCGCCGCTGCGACCGCTGAAGGGCTGGCTGGTGGCGAGTCAGTACGTCTACAAGGCTGAGGAAGGCCGGCTCGACACCCGCGAGCGACCGGGGAGTTCGGCGCAAGGGCACGATGGTGGCTGACGAGCAAGGTTGTCCGTAAGACGGATCGCTCGGGCGGACGCGAGCTTGCGGAATGCGGTGATTAAGCGCTCTGCTCACCGCATAGCGCGCGGTGAATATGCAATATATTTGCGAACGTGACGACTGGCCAAACTTCCGGTGGGACAAGGGCGCTTGCCGACGAACTGGCTGCCGTCCGGCATCGGCAGTGTCGATTGATCGGGCGCATGGAAGCAGCCCAGCGCCTTTTCGGTTGGCACGCTGCCTTGTTCCCGACCGGTCGCAGCGGCATAAAGCCGATCACGGTGGGCACATGGCGAAAGACCGAAGACGACCCGATGCAGGTCGTTTCAGGCGCCCGGTGCAGATCGCGACGACAACGAGATGCACCAATTTATCGCCTAGTCTAGCTGGCTCAAGTGTCTAGCCGAGCGGGGCGGGGTCCGATGCCGAGAAGACCGCTCTGGGCGGCGGTCGGCCAGGTCAACGGAGGGGTCGCCGACGCGGAGGCGACCCGTCCGGCCGAAGGGTCGGTCGGCGGGTATGGCCCTTATTTTCCTTCACGCGCCGTGACGACCAAGACATCGCCGGGACGCAAGAAGCTCATTGGGTCGGCCGCGATCGTCGATACGTCGCCGTTGTTTTTACGCACGATCGAATAGCTGACGCTCATGGCCTTGCGGTTGACGGAAGGCGCGAGCTCGCCGGTGAGCTTGGTATACATCGACTTGGCCGACTCAAGTTCGATATCACTCATCGCAATATCGTGTTCGGTCTTCAAAATATCTGCTTCCGTATTGGCCTTGGTATCCAACCTGAGTTTTATGGCGTCGCGCTCTGCGCCGGCAATCGTCCCCAAGATGCGCGCCGTAGCGACCGCGACATTTACGCTTTTTTCCTCAAGATCGGAGACTTTGATCTCCTCCTCCATGCTGCGAGCCACCACAACGATGCCGCGCGCCTGGAGATCTGCAACCTTGTCCTTGTAGCTACGTCGGGTCACGAGAAGTGCGGCTATGCGTGCGCTCTGCGCCTTCAATCCGTCAAGCTCCTGGCGGGCCAGGGAGTTGCCGCGTTCGATCGCCGCAAGTTGGCTGTCATATGCCTCGCGCCGGCTCTTGAGAAGAACGGTCTGCGCAAGGATCATGTCTTCCGCCTCGGAAGCTCCGACGAGCGAAACAAGTCTTTCAGGCATGTTGATCTTTGTCGAGCCCTGTTGCTCCGCCTGCAAACGCGCATAGGACGCAAGCGCCACTTTCAAATCGGTCGAAGCGCGCTGGATTCGCGACCGCTCGATGTCCGCCGGAAAAGAATTCATGCCGCTGGCCGTCTCGGCCGCGCGGTAGAGACCGCCCGACGCGGCAACCGCCTGAAGAACCGTCATGCCGGGCTGCCAGGAGGACGCTTCCGATTTGGCCACGTACCCGGTCACGTAGACGGAGCGATATTCGGCAATCTCGGCGGTGACATAGGCGGCATTTCCGGTCACCGCCGACATCTTGCTGGCAAGTTGCTGCTCGAGGATCGATGGGGTAAGCCCCGCAACCTTGATCCTGCCGATCACAGGCACCGACAGGGTGCTGTCCGCGGCGATCCGATAGTCGCGACTGAGATCGGGATACCCGCGGAAGTTCAAGGTGATGCGAGCAGCGTTGCCGAGGTCGGATCCATCGGCGTCCAAACCCGCCTCCGGCCCGACCGTCTCCGGCTTGGCGCCCGAGCTTTCTTCAAGGCTTGAGCGTGTCTCCTGGGGTTTTGTGTCCAGAGGGGTCGGAGAGATGGCGGTGGCGCCCGCGACCAGCGCCGTGCTGCGCTGCGGTGGAAGGTCCTCGGCAAGGGATTGCGACGCGTACGTCGCCGATGACAGAAGCACGACCGAGAGCGGAAACCATCGAACGAATACACTTTGCATCTTCACTCTCCAACCTCGCACAAGGCGAACGGCCGCTGGCTGCTGACCCGGGCTAGGCATGGTCCCTTCGAACGGACCTCGCGGGGGCCATATGAATGGTTCGGTTCTTCGCCTGCAGCGAGAGCTTCCATGCGCGATGTTTCAGCCCGGTCAGCCAGAACAGCGTGCCCAGAGACAGCGCGGCATAGCCCTGAACGATATAGCCGACCGTATGCAATCTACGGGGCAGAGCGATGGCTACCGCACCAGACTCGATGGCGGCAAGCAGGGCGGAACTTGCCCCGAGGGAAAGAAGCACGATGAAGACAGGGGGGTTCGCACTCGCGAGGTAGAGCGCCGCGCCACCCATCGCCAGCAGCAGAATCGGCACGAACGCACGAAGCCCTTTGCCCGACAAGAAGAGGAATGCGAGCCTGGGGCGCCTTGGATCGGCAAGACGCAGCAGCCAGACGGCTTGTTGAATGTTCCCGGCGCCGATCCTGACCCGTCTCCAGAAATTTTGCCCCTCGTCGCTCCGCTCCATCTCGGTCGCGATGATCGTGCGATCGTAGACCGAGTCGTAACCCTCCGCGATGATCCGCATCGGCAAAACGAAATCGTCGTTGATGGCATCGACAGGCAAGGGAGACCAGAGCGCGCGCCGGATCACGTAGAAAGCACCGTGAGCGCCCATCGGTGCTGCGATCGCACCCTCATGGGCCTTCAGCTCTGTTTGATAACGCCAATAGGCGCTCTCACCCATGCCGCCTGACGGCTTGATCGCGTAGGTGCCGCATACGACACCGACGTTATCACGAGTGAAATGAGCCGCGGCCCGCCGAAGGGCGCCCGAGTTGACAAGAGCCGAGGCATCACTCAGCGCAACTAGATCGGATGTCGAGCGCCTGATCTGTTCATTGAGTGCGGCGACCTTGCCTAGATTTTTCTTGTAGACGAAGAGCTCGCACTGGAACGCGGGCGAGAGCTCCGCCAGAACCTGCCGAGCAATACTTTCCGTTCGATCCGTGCATCCATCGAGCGCCAGAACCACCCGTAGGTTTTGTGGAGGATAATCGAACGCACAAATATTTGCGATCTTCGCCGCAATGACAGCGGACTCATTATGGACAGGAACAATAACGCTGATTGAAGGGAGATCACAGACGTGCAGGTCCGGATATTCGTGTTCGGGGCGATGCAGAAATGTGGCGTACTTCAATAAAAGTGGATAGAAGACATGGTGGTAGATCAAAAGGATCATTGTCACGACCAGGATTGTCAGAGTCACGGCAATGTCCCCTCGATCATTTCCCTGTAGGCAGCCTCGGTCCGCAACCACGACAATGTCGCGACAACATGCTCGCGCGGTGACCAACGTGCCATACGGCGCGCGACCACGGCCTGCAAGGCGTTCGCGATGGCCTGCGGATCCGCTGCCGGCACGAGGGTTCCCGTCCTGGGGCAAACGGCCTCGGACAAAGCACCGACGTTGCTCGCCACGACCGGTATGCCGCAAGCCTGCGCTTCGAGTGCGGAGCGTGGCAGTCCCTCCACCAGCGAGGGAAGGCAAAATACATCGAAGGCGGGATAGATGGACTCGACATCGTCGCGGTGGCGGAGAAAATGAACCCGCGACGCGAGGCCAAGGCGGTGCGCATGGCTCTGCAAAGTGGCGAGGTGCGGTCCGTCGCCGACGACAGCCAGGCGTACGTTGCTCTCGAGGTGTTTAAGGGCTTCGATGAGATAGATATGGCCTTTCTCGGCTACAAGCCGCCCGACCGTGCCAATCACGATCCCATGATGGTCGAGGCCGATATGATCACGCGCCACGTATTTGCTGCGGGGTTTGAATCGATCGGTGTCGATTCCGGGCGGAATGACCGTTATGCGCTTGCCTGGCAGATACTGACCCATGACCGAGGCGATCTGTCGCGACACTGCGACATGGCGCGTCCCGCATAAGCGCGAAGCGGCAGCCAGAAGAAGGCCCCTTCGCTTTTCCTGGTAGTGCCAAGCGTCGTGTTCGACATGAATGATTCGCGGCACGCGCGCCAGTTTCGCGGCCAAGCCTCCATACAACAGGGGGCCGATATGGTGCACGACAACGGCCGCCGGCCTTAGCGCTTTCAGTCGCTTTGCCAAGTTCAGGACGAGCAGGGGGCTGATGCCGGCTGGGCGATCGAAAGCTTCTATATGGTCGCGGACCGGCAAAAGGGCTGGCCAGTCGCGAAGCAGGTCATCGGTCCGACCGCTCAGACTGAAGATGAGGTCCCTCTCGGTGCTGCTACGTACCAGATCGAGAACGAGCGTTTCGATTCCTCCCGGAGACAACTGCTCGACGATATGGATTGCAAGACGACGGCGCGCACCAGCCGCGACAAGGTCATCGCGACAGCGCCAGGACGCGGCTACTTGTGTCGGCTGCGCTTGCAATCGAGCCTCGCTTACGGTCGAAGGCGCTTCGCATCACCCGGCGGCGCCTCGCCTGAATAAAGCCCGATCGCTTCACGCCCGACATAGAGCCTTTAGGTGTAGTCGCCCCGAACGCCGCAGGTACTTAAGACCAAAGGCTGAGTCTTTCAGGTAAAGAAACGTAAGATCGCGGTTTTTGCCCTCCCCTGCTCATCCGCCCGCAGAATGGAATGCCTCGGCTTGGCGTTCCGGATTGCTGCCAAAGCATGAGGCGCATCGAGGGGATGACAAGGAGGAATCGTTTGATGACGCAATAGTTCGTCGCGCCGCGGCAACCTACACTTTGGGACGAGCCCAACTACAGCCAATTCCACAGCTGACGTTTCGCCCATTCTTGCTAGCTTTCAGTGAAAGCGCCTGCTTGGGAAGCCGAGGTTGAGGCGTGCGCGAGGTGCCCTGTGGGGCATCTCGCGCAATTGTTGGAGCCCGAACGCCGACATTGCTCGGATGGAGGACGACCCATGCTCACGAGTTTGGAACACGCCGAAGCCTTCCACAGCTCGGCAGTGCATCTTCCCCTCGAACGAGCTGATCCCGAACTGATCCGCCGGCGTATAAAGTCACAACGCGCTTACACACTCGTGAAGCGCTGTTTTGATATCGTCGTAGTCGTTCTTGCTGCGCCCGCCGCTGTTCCGGTTCTCCTCCTTGCTATGATTGCCGTGTGGATGTGGAGTGGAGCACCGATCTTTTTTCTGCAATCGAGGGTCGGGCTGAACGGTCGGACTTTCCGGCTGGTCAAGCTTCGCACCATGCATGCAACGGAGAGCCAAGTGCCATGCGCCACGGCCGCAAACGATACCCGAATCACGCCAGTGGGCAGCTTCTTGCGTAAATCGCACATCGATGAATTGCCGCAACTCTGGAACATCCTGCGCGGAGACATGAGCTTGATCGGGCCCCGCCCGGAGCAAGCAAGCCTGGTTGCTTCGTATCGCGAGGTCATCCCGCACTACGATCTCCGGCACTTGATCAAGCCGGGCCTGTCGGGATGGTCTCAGGTTTTTTTCGGTTATGCCATGGATGCTCAGGAGACGCGGGCGAAGCTCGAATATGACCTTTACTATCTGGAGAATTTCGGTCCCGAAGCGGACCTGGTCGTCTTCTTCCGTACACTCTGGATTTATCTCAGTCCGAATTATGCTCGATAACGTCCAGAAAGGACTGACGGACAGAACTGATTCGCGGCTCCTGTGCCATAGGCGTCGACGGTGGCGTATGTTCAGGTTGCCACCAGCTTGCCCCAGGCCAATTCGAGCAGACGAGTATCGTTGAACAACTCGGCGCGGCGGTTGCATCGCTGGTCGGCTTCGTCGTTCTCCGTTCCTCGTAAGGCAGCGGGGCAGCGAAACCTATGGTGTTTGGACCCTGACGAAGGCGACAACAGGCTTGTACCCTCAGCGTGCACTGGCCGCCCCGATCCGTGCCCGAGATTTTCCTGGCCGGAGCGGCATCCAGCTGCCTCATGGACCACCATGTTGCCAGTTCTCTTCGGCGGCTCGACTGCCCAGGAGCGATGGGTGACTTGGCTGCACTGATTCGTGGCGTAGATTTCCGGCTTGCCATAGCGAGCCCTTCCTCGAGAGCCTTGGCACGAAAGCCGAGTTCCACGTCTTCGAGGGCCGCCAGGCCAGGACCGCCCGGTTCCCCGTCTGCTGACCACCCCGCCGAGCTTCGCCCGGGAGATCCCCTGGTCGGTTCCGCCCAGGCGATCACCGCGACCAGGTAGAGCAGCCCACCCCGATCGGAATGGAGGCGATCTCGCAGGCTCAGACGGGGCTCTGAAACTCGACGGCCAGGTGCCGCACCAGATGCGGATAGGTCTTGCGCCCGGCAGGGCTCCGGTTGGCACGGCTCCGCCAACTCCGATCGACCCGTTGCGCCAGCCCCCCGACCCGATAAATTCCTGCCGCCCGAGGGCCTCTGTCCTGTTCCAAATACACCGCGCAAGGGCATCAAATCGTTGCGCCTATGGAAAGCAGCCGCTACGGGGATGCGATGCTTCTTCTCCTTGCGGCAGCGATCATTGGAAGCGCGATCGCGCTGCTCGCTACGTGGCATGCCGGCCTTGCGAAGGCGGCGCTGGCGACGCCCTTGGGCGGCGTCATATTTCTTTCCCTCGCTGCTCTCTTCCTGGCCTTGAAGCGAAGGTGAGGGGAGACGTCTTTATGAAAGGTACTTAGTTTTTTCGTCGCACCCTTCGTTTCCCACCAGCTCAGTTGATTCGCCTCAATACGTATTATCCCTTACTGGTATTTGGCGACGTTTGGTTTGATAAGGGGTACTTAGATATTTCGTTGTTGCCACTGTTTCATCACCAACCAGTTCGCTCGCCAGTAGGAACCATCCTTGGTGTCCCTAACAGTTCGCTGGCGATGCTACAGATAGTGCGGAAAAAT
>JBBPYT010000367.1:0-5416 GCA_038199665.1 Hyphomicrobiales bacterium | reverse complement strand
CCTCCACCCCGGGCCGAGGCGGACCAAAGGGCCTGAGATGCCGACGCCGTTGTCGGCTTGGCCGGCCGGCAACGAGGAGTCGATCCCGACCATCGGCGAGATCGGGCTCAACCCGTTCGCGCCGTACCTGCTCAACCGCCTGTCCGCTCAACGGAACGGCGAATTGCAGGAGGTGCTGAAAGGCCTCGACATCAGCACGACGAAGATGCGAGCCCTGGCGGTGCTGACGGTCGCTTCCGGCATCGCGGTCAACGAATTGGCGCTGTTCGCGGTAACCGAGCAATCGACCATGAGCCGAACGCTCGATTCGCTGGAGGACCAGGGCCTCATACCCCGCAAGGTCAAGGCCGGGGACATGCGGGTCCGCGAGGTCTTCATCACCAAAAATGACCTGAGCCTGTTTTCGACCCTTTGGCCGGACATCTACGCTCTTTATACCCGCTTCTTCGAGGGCGTGGACGAAATCGAGTTCAGGGGATTTATCGCCACTCTGCACAAGGTGCGGAACACGCGCGGTCAGCCCGTTTAAGGCCCATCTCCGGCGCCGCCGGCAGCGCGGCGCCAACGGTCATCGGCAAAAGCGAGCCGCAGCTCGATCCGGGCCAGGTTGACCCGGACAGCCGCTGCAACTGGCCGCACCTTTCGGGACCGCCGCAAGCACCACCCCCGACCCTGGGTCCATCCCAAGTGCCGCCAAGCGGGTTAGAGGCCCTCATCCGCAACATAGCTGCCGATGCGCCCGGCGAGGTCCGGTGAGCGGCGCGCCACAACAATCCCGTAAATGATCGCCACCACGAGCCCAACGCCCGCCAAGGCGGGGAACAGGTTGTAGGGCGCCGGCTGACCCGGCTGGACCAAACCCCAGAGCGGGAACAGCGTGAGAGCCGTGCCGAGGACAGGGATGATGCCGTGCCGCACGACGCTGAATTCGGATCTGTGGAACCGCAGCATGTAAACAGGCAGGGCAATGTTCGTGACGAGGTAGACGATAACGATCGGTATCGTGCCGAGCGTCCCCGTATAGCCGAAGATGTCCACGGGATCGAGGTTCCACCCGAACACCAGCGCGATCGCGGCCGCGAAGCCGATATACGCCCAAATGGCAATGTATGGCGTTTTATATTGTGGATCGACTCTGGCGAATACACTTGGCAGCAAGCCTTCACGCGCGGAATTGAACAAGATTCGCGCTTGCGAGTTCGTCAACCCCAACAGGCACGAGAAGATGCTGGTGATGCCGGCCATATACGCGACGATCAAAAGCCCCGCCCAAGAGGTCTTCAAGGCATCGATAAACGGAATTGTGGAACTGCTGATCGCCTTGGCATCGTTATGGAAGGCGATTTCCGTGGCATAAGCCAGAAAGATGTAAACCAAGCCGATCGCCAGCGTACCGGCAACCAAAGCTCGCGGGATGTTCTTTCGGGGGTTTTCGGTTTCCTCGGCCAAGGAGGCTGAATTCTCCCAGCCGATGAACGAGTAGACCGCCAGTGGAAAACCGAGACCGACGCCGGCGAGGCCGCCGGACAAGTTGGACGGCATGAATGGAGCAAGGCTGAGCCAATCACGATTGACCACCAGTATGATGACCGCCGCGACCAGGAGCAGCGACAATTCGAAATAGAAGAAAACGGCAGCCCATGTGGTCGAGAACCGGACACCGCGCGCCACCAAAAACCCGCAGATACCGGTCGCGATGACACAGAGGAGCTGCCACGGGATATCGACGCCCAAGTACAGTTTCAGCGTATCGTGTGCCCAACCGCCGGAAATTGCCACGATGGCAGCGGCCGCTATGGCATAACCGACCACCGTAAACAGCGATGCCGTGGCGCCGGCCGTCGGCCCGAACGCCATGCCGATAAAGGTTACGAACGACCCTGTGCTTGGCCGGTATTTGGAAAATTCAGCGAGCGTATTGCTGAGCAGCAAGATCGCCACCATCGCGATGATGATCGTCAGTGGCGCGGCGATGCCGGCACCACCCACGATCACCCCGAATCCGAAGTAGAAACTCACCGCCGGTGCGATGTTGGCGAGCGTCGAGGCCACGATTTGCGGCAGGCCCAACGCGTTTCGGCTCAGTCGATCAGAATGTATCGATATTCCAGACATGCCAGTCTCCCCCCTTATCGCGGACGGCCGCGACCCTTTTCTTTGACCAATTTTTCAGACCATCGGTCCGGCCGCTGAGCCCTCCGGCACCCGCCACTCTCACGCGATCTCGGCCAGGAGTTGCAGCCGTTCGCAACGCCGCTGCACGGTGCGAGCGAGGCTACGCCTCGTTTATCGAGCCACTGATTCAGTTTGCGATTTTGACGCAGGACCGACCTAGAGGCCGCCGGTCTTCCATCCGACTCCCATGGCGGGCAGCCCTTGGTCGATGCCGCAGCATCTGCGGATTATGAGAGCTTGCTGATGCAGTGCCATGGATGAACGACCTCTCGCCGAAGCTAAGTCACTATCCAGACCTGCGAGCGGTTTAACAATGATAAGTTGAGGGCCATATCATATTTTTCCACGCGCGCACGGGACTCTCGGTCCGGCTTGCAACACTTGAGACATGCGCGATCAACCGCTCGACCAGCGAGGTCGCCCGGCTCCTGGCTTCAGGCCAGCCTCATCACCGATGAGCCGAAACTCGCTGTCGAGATGCTGCGTCTGGGCCGCAGGTCCCACCCGACCTCGACACCTTCGTGGCGGCGGCGCGCGGGCGCTTCGCTTTCGCGCAGGGCAGCGGAGGCGGTCGGCGAGGCCCGGCCGTCGCTGCTGCCGTAAGCGATCGGGAAGGATGGTGAGCAGGCGCGGCCGTCATCGACGCATTTTCACTCATACGCGCTCTGCATGGTCTTCAGCGCTCCATCGAGCGCGGCGCCTTGTTCGTCGGCCAGAGCGGCTTCCTTCAGACGCCGCAGCCAGGCGGCGCCCTCGACGCGGCCGGCGAGGAACGGGACCGTGGCAAGGACACGGTCGAATTTCGACAGGCCTCGCGTATGGGTATCCGAATAGCCCTTCACGAGTCGCCGGCAGGCGAGAGCTTCGACCGCAAGATCGTAATCTCGTGGCGCCGTGGCCGTAACCACGTCAAGCCAATGCGCCGTATGGGCGGCCTCGCGCTCATGGCGCAACGAGCCGCGCCGCAAGCCCTTGAGGCTCGACACGACGTAAAGGCCGAAAAACCAGAAGATCGTTCCGGTGCGGACCCTCCGCCCGCGATTGACCACGCGGTCGAGCAGCTTGACGAGGCCGGGCTTGGCCTCGATCGCATGTCCCAGCGCCCTGGGAAGCGTGCCGAGCACCTCCTCCATGCGCGGGTGCATGTATTCCGTTGCATAGACGAGCTGGTCGCTCTCGGCCCCGACCTCGCGGCGCACGCGATCGAACCGGCTCGCCCGTGTCTTGAGATCGGCGACTCGGACCACGTCGTCATAACTCATGGCGACGGCCAGATATTTGGCGGCCTGCGCCGTCAAGGCGAAGGCCTTATCTGGGCCGCCATGCCGGCGGTCGAGCGCCAGCAAGGGACGGAGGCGATCGAGATATTCGTTCGCGCAAGGCACATCCTGGTAGTCGACCAGCCGCTCCACTCCGGCACGCGCGAGAACATGAGCCTGCGGGGGCAGTTCGCGCTCGATTCGTGCAAGAAGCGCCTCCAGCGCCGGATGAGCTGTCCGGGATGGATCGGTCGCGTCCTGCCGCTCAGGCTCGACAGGGGTCGTCTCGGAAGGTTTCTGACGCGCGCGCTCGAAGCCGCGCGCAAAACCCTGCAGGCTCGGCTCGGCTCCCTTGCCGCCGGCCCGAATGGCGTTCTCGTAAGCCTCGCGCCGGAACGGCAGCACGTCCGCCCCGGCGAGCGCGCCGAACATCGTCGCCGAGATCACCGTGCCGTTCTGCTCGGCCATGGTCTGCATGTCGAAGCCGATCACGCGCTTGGCCGCTACTCCGGCCGCCTCGACCACCGCCTCGGGATCCGCGATGCCATTGCCCGGCTTCTCCTTTTCGATGACGGCGAAGGAGCGGTGCGTGGAGGCGATGAGCGTCGTCTTGTCCGGTGTGACGAGCCCGCGCATCATGGAGCGCCCGGCTTCCATGAATTCGGCGGCCAGCACCACGTCGACGTCGCCCGGCGTCGGCATGAGCGCGAAGATCGGCGTCTTGCCGGTCTTTTGGGGAAGCATCTCGATGTAATAGATCGTCGCCCCGGTGCGCTGAGCGACGCCCGGCACTGAGCTGGATTGCGCCGCCCAGCCCTCCGCCTCCGCCATCGTCACGATCCAATCCGACAGGACGCCGCCGCCCTGCCCGCCCATCGCCAGGATCGCCACGCTGATCGGCTTGTCGGTCGAGAGCCTGGCGGCCCGAGGTGCGTCGACGAGCGTCACAACGGAGCCCTCAGGGCGCGAAAACGATGCGCCTGCTGTCGCGCCGGCGCTGCAGGAAGCCGATCACCGCGCCACGCATCCGCGCCATGAATCGGTCGACGGCAGTGGGATTCGAGATGATGTCCGCCCGATAGAAGGACGGGCAGAGCACGGCGGCTTCGGCCACCTCTCCGCAATTGCCGCAGCCGACGCAGCCCTGATCGATGGCGGCCACGGGATCGTCCCTCAGCAGGTCGGTCGTCTGCTTGACCGACAGGGAAGGGCAACCCGAGAGCCGGATGCAGGCGTGATCGCCCGTGCACACGTCCTCGTCGACGCCGAAACGCTCGCGCACCATGCGCTTGCCTTCCCGGATCGCCTGGCTGACCAGCGGCCTCATCCGCCGCTGCTTGTTCAGCATGCACTCGGAGGAGGCGACGATGACCTTTGGCCCCTTGTCCGGCGATGTCAGGGCTTCGCGCAGCGTGTCCCGCATCTTGGCGACGTTGTAGGTGCGGTCGATCTGGCGCACCCAGCCGACGCCGATCCCCTTCACGGCATTGACGATGGTATTGTTGGTCAGCCGGCGCGGATTCTCGGCGCGGGACGACAGGATGTCCTGCCCCCCGGTCGCCGCCGAATAGAAATTATCCACCACCATGATGACGCCGTCGTGCTTGTTGAATACGGCGTTGCCGACGCTGCTTGCGAGGCCGTTGTGCCAAAAGCCGCCGTCGCCCATCACGGAGATCGGCCGTTTGCTCGCAGGAACGTTGAAGGCCGATGCCGAGGCCGGGCCGAGTCCGTAGCCCATCGTCGTCGCACCGATGTTGAACGGCGGCAGGATCGAGAACAGGTGGCAGCCGATGTCGGCCGAGACGTGATGCGGCCCGAGCTCCTGCTCGACCAGCTTCATGGCGGCGAAGATCGGACGCTCCGGGCAGCCGATGCAGAAACCGGCGGGGCGCGGCGGCACGACCTCGGTCAGTCGCTTGACCTTGGGATCGGCCAGCACGGCCGCGGCGCTCGGCACCGGCGGACGGTTGCCGAGCAGT
>JBBPYT010000366.1:0-2110 GCA_038199665.1 Hyphomicrobiales bacterium | reverse complement strand
GGGCAGATCGAGGCGGGGGTTCGTGGCTCTGCGCCAGGCGCGAGACAAGACCATGCCGATGCCCAAACCTGCATGCCCTGGAGGTGAACTTACGTGGCGACAGCTGCCCGAACCCGTAACCGGGGCAGATTTGCGGGCAGAAGGGGTTGTGTTGGCGGGAACGGCGTGATTCACGCTTCCCATGTCATTGCCGGATATCGCTTCGCTGGACCGTCTCTCGCTGGGCGAGTTGCGCGAGCTTGTCACGGTGCTGGTCACGGAGGTCCGTCGGCTTCAGACCGACAATCAGGCTTTGCGCGATGAGGTGGCGCGGCTGAAAGGTCTGCCGCCGCGACCACCGTCGCGTCCTTCGGGTATGGACAAAGCGAGCGATCCAGAGGCGTCTGGCAAGCCCAGCAAACGCTTGCGCCGCCGGCGCGAGGCCAAGCGCGATCGGCATAGGGTCACGGCCGAGGTCGTGCTCGAGGCTTCTGTTCCGAGCGGGTCGCGCTTCAAAGGATACCAGGACATCCTGGTGCGCGATCTGCATCTGTCGGCCGAGGTGGTCCGCTATCGGCGGGAACGTTGGGTGACGCTGTCGGGAGAGAGCGTGGTGGCGCCGCTGCCGTCCGGGATTGTCGGCGGGTTCGGGCCGCAGTTGCGGCGCTTCATCCTTGCGGCTCACGTTCAAGGCCAAGTGACGACGGATCGGCTGGTTGCTCTCCTGACCGGGATGGGGGTCGAGATCTCCAAGCGGCAGGTGGTTCGCCTGCTGTCGGCTCCGCTGCAGGCCTTCGTGGACGAGGACCATGAGGTTCTCCGAGCGGGCTTGGCCACGGCCAGGTGGGTCACGGTAGACGACACGGCCGCACGTCATGCCCGGAAGGACGGCTTCACGACCCAGATCGGCGATGATCGGTTCACGGCGTTCCGGACCGGCCCGTCGAAATCGCGCCAAGCCTTTCTCTCGGTGCTGCGCGCCGGGCACACCGATTACGTGGTCAACGATGCGGCGCTCGGCTTCATGCGCGAACTCTCCTTGGCCGCTCCCGTGGTCACACGGCTGGCGGCTCATCCGATCAAGCGCTTTGCCGATGCGGCGGCCTGGAGCGCGCACCTCGCCGACCTCGGCATCGATCGGCTCGACGTCACGCCCAATCCGGTCCGTGTCGCCACCGAGGGAGCACTCTGGGGCGCGATCCGCGACCATGGCCTGCTCGCCGACACCGTCATCGTCTCCGACGGCGCCGGACAGTTCCGCGTGGGCCAGCATGCCTTATGTTGGGTGCACGCCGAGCGGTTAGTCCACAAGCTCGTGCCGGCGACGCCGGCCCAGCGGAAGGCTGTCGAGACGACACGATCGCTGATCTGGTGGTTTTACGCCGACCTGAAAAGCTGGAAGCGGGACCCATGTCCGAGGCGCGCCGCCGCGCTGCGCGCGCGCTTCGACAGGATCTTCAAACGCCAGACCGGTTATGTGACGCTGGATCTGCTGATGGCCCGTCTGTACCGGCGAAAAGCGGACCTGCTGCGGGTTCTTCAACGCCCGGACATTCCGTTGCACACCAACGGATCGGAAAACGACATTCGCGCCTGCGTCATCAAACGCAAGATCTCCGGCGGCACGATGAGCAGTTCCGGCCGCACAGCCCGCGACGTCATGCTCGGCTTGATGAAGACCTGCGGAAAACTCCAAGTCTCCTTCTTCCGCTACCTCGGCGATCGTCTGCACGTGCCCGGCATCAGCGCCGTACCGCCGCTCCCAGTCCTCGTCCGCCAAGCCGAAACCCCACAATGATCGCCCGCTAATCTGCCCCGGTTACTAGTGGACCTAGCTCAGCGTTACCTGTCATGTACAAGCAATCTGCGCTTAGGGCGACTACGGTGCCCGCGCTTTTGCATATGCTGTTTACTAAACGTAAAACTTGCCGGTGCTTTGGATTGGATTCAAACCAGTGTGATCGTTGCAACGTGGCGAGTACGTCATTTGAACACATCGCCCAATGCGAAATGCTGCGTGTGGATCGCCTCCTCATCCTGTAGTTCGTCGCCTTTCGCCGACCTTTGCGGCGGCACGTTTTGCTAGTGGATAGAATGCGACGGAAGAGTCCGACACGAACTTAATGAAATC
>JBBPYT010000365.1:0-2826 GCA_038199665.1 Hyphomicrobiales bacterium | reverse complement strand
TCGCCGGCCTGTCGCTGTTCGTCGGGTTGATATTGTTTTCCACGGTGACGGCCCTGCTGCACCTGGCGGGACGTCGACGATGGACCGAGCGCGAGCGGCGGCTCACTGCCGAACTGATGGAAACGCGCGCAAAGCTCGACCGCGCCCAGGTGTTCCTGGCGGCTGAACCACAGATCGTCATCGCCTGGCGCTCCGCGACCAGCGAGCCGGACATCGAAGGGGACCTTGCGCTTGTCACCGACGTGCCGGTGCCCCGCCGCATCCTCGGCTTCGGGTCCTGGCTGCCGGCGGCGCCCGCCCAGAAGCTGGAACATGCGGTCGACCGGCTGCGCGACCGCGGCGAGGGCTTCCGCATGGCGCTCGTCACGGTGGCCGGACGACACCTCGAAGTGGAGGGCCGCGCCATGGGTGGAAGGGCCATCCTGCGGATTCGCGACGTTTCCGGCGATCGGCTCGATTTGACCCGATTGCGTGACCGACACGCGGCCGTCGTGAGCGAAAACGAGCTTTGGCGTGCCTTGCTCGACGCGGTGCCCGATCCGGCCTGGTTGCGCGACGGCTCGGGGCGAATCGCCTGGGTCAACCAAGCTTATGCCCGTGCGGTCGAGCTCCGCGACGGAAACGAAGCCGTCGTCGGCAACGTGGAACTGCTCGATCAGCAGGCGCGCGACGCCGCCGCCGCGGCGCGGACGACCGGTGCGGTTTGGCAGGCCCGGGTCGGCGCAGTGGTGGCGGGCGAACGCCATAGCCTCAGCACCATCGAAGTGCCGGGCGCGGTCGGATCGGCCGGAATCGCCATGGACCTGGCGGAAATCGAAGCCTTGCGTGACGACCTGCGCTTGCAGATGGACTCTCAGGCCAGGACTCTTGACCAGCTTTCGACCGCGGTCGCCATTTTCGACGGCTCGAAGCGCCTCAGCTTCTACAATTCAGCCTATCGGGTGCTTTGGGCGCTCGATCCGGCCTTCCTCGACAGCCGCCCGCTCGAAAGCGAGATCCTGGACCGCCTCAGGGCCGAACGTCGTTTGCCGGAGCAGGCGGACTATCGGGCCTGGAAGGCCGGCGTAATGTCGGCGTACCTGGCCGTCGAAACCAGCGAAACCATATGGTATCTGCCGGATGGGCGGACGCTGCGCGTCGTGACGAACCCCAACCCGAAAGGCGGCGTGATCTACCTCTTCGACAACGTCACCGAGCGCTACCACCTCGAATCCCGCTTCAACGCGTTGATCCGGGTGCAGGGGGAAACCCTCGACACGCTCAAGGAAGCCGTGGCGGTGTTCGGGACCGATGGCCGGCTGAAGCTGTTCAATCCGGCATTCGCGTCGATGTGGCGCCTGGAGACCGGCATGCTGGGCGACCAACCCCATATCGACGCCCTGGCCGAGCACTGCCTGCCTCTGAGCCTCGATGCGGACGTCTGGGCCGAGGTGAGGTCGAGCGTCGCCGGCTTGCACGACACGCGCCGAGGCTTCGAACGCCGCGTCTTACGCCGCGACGGCACGGTGATCGACTGTGCGGCTGCGCCGCTCCCGGACGGGGCCACTCTGCTGACCTTCACCGACGTGACCGCCGGCGTAAACGTCGAACGCGCCTTGAAGGAGCGCAATCAGGCCCTGCTCGCGGCCGAAAAGCTGCGCAACGACTTCGTCCATCACGTCTCCTACGAGCTGCGCTCGCCGTTGACCAACATCATCGGTTTCATTCAGCTCCTGAGTGACGGGTCGGTCGGCTCGCTCAACTCCAAGCAGGTCGAATATGCCGGATACGTGACCAAGTCGTCCGCGGCACTGCTGGCCATCATCAACGACATTCTGGATCTGGCCACCATCGACATGGATGCGATGGAGCTGAGCCTCAGCAAGGTCGATATCGCGCAGACCATGGCGGAGGCCGCCGAAGGCGTGCAGGACCGGCTTGCCGAATTTTCGATCAAGCTGCAGATCGTTGCCACGGACGGCATCGGTTCCTTCCTCGCCGACGGCAAGCGGCTCCGTCAGGTTCTGTTCAATCTGCTGTCGAATGCGATCGGCTTCTCGTCGCCAGGGCAAACCGTGACTTTGGCGGCGCTGCGACGCGACAACCAGGTCGTGTTCAAGGTCTCCGACCAGGGGCGCGGCATTCCCATGGAGATCCTGGACAGCGTATTCGACCGCTTCCACTCCGAGACCGTCGGATCGCACCATCGTGGTGTCGGGCTCGGCCTTTCGATCGTGCGCTCGCTCGTCGAACTGCACGGCGGCAAGGTGCTGATCGACTCCGCGCCGGACGAAGGCACCACCGTGACCTGCATCTTCCCCCTTGCCCGGATGGAACTGGCCTCGGCGACCGCCATGTCGTAGGCGGTCGGCGTTCGCGCCCGAAAGGCAGGCAGCTGTGACTGGGCCCGAACTGCTTGTCCCGCTCTCGATCGGCGCGGCTCTCGCCTTCCTGGTCCGGAACGGTCTGCGCTGTCGCAAACGCGCAAAGCTGCTCGCACTGACCGAAAAGGTCACGCGCAGCTATGCTCGAGTGCTGCTCGTCAAGCAGAAACAGCTCGTGGTTCACGACGGCTACGGCAACTATCACCTGGACGGCTGGATCCGGCACGCGAACTACTTCATCGACCATGTGATCCTGAGGGAAGCGAAGGACTCGGGTTTCGATACCGCCGGTACGGACGACGGGACTCGCCTGCGATCCGCCATCACGACCCGCTTCCTGAATGTGCTGCACAGCCATGCAGACGAGGAGAAAGGCGGGGTCGCGGACCAGGACATCATCTCCGGCGGGCATTACGAGACACTCTGCCACAACATCCTGCAGGCGCACGGCTGGATCGTCACC
>JBBPYT010000364.1:0-5705 GCA_038199665.1 Hyphomicrobiales bacterium | reverse complement strand
TCGTAGGCGACGAAGGAGCGCGCCGCCTTCTGTCCAGGGCGCACGTGCTGGAGCTGCCAGTCTTCGGCGACGCCATCTCGCTGGACGTCGACGACCCGGAGGCGTTGCGACGCTTGCGCGCGGGGCGCGCGTGACTAGGCTTCAGTGTGCCAATTCGGGAGTAGATCGATGTTGTCTCGATGCGAATGGCCGGGCCACGATCCCCTTTACTGCGCCTACCACGACGCAGAATGGGGCGTGCCGGAATATGACAGCCGGGCACTATGGGAAAAGCTGACGCTCGACGGGTTTCAGGCCGGGCTGGCCTGGATCACCATCCTGCGGAAAAGGGAAGGCTTTCGGCGAGCCTTCCAGGGCTTCGATCCGGAGATCGTGGCCAGGTTCGGCGAAGCGGACGTGCAGCGGCTGATGGAAGATGCCGGCATCGTCCGATCCCGAGCCAAGATCGAGGCCGCCATCGGCAGCGCGCGCGCCTATTTGGCGATGCGGGAGGCCGGGGACGAGTTCTCGCATTTCGTCTGGAACGTCACTGGCGGCCAGCGCATCCAGAACGCATGGCGCAGCCAAGACGAGGTCCCTAGCGAGACAGCGCTGTCGCGAACGCTTTCCGGAGCGCTTCGGGGGCGCGGGTTCAAGTTCGTAGGCCCGGTGATCGTCTATGCCTGGATGCAGGCGACCGGCATGGTCAACGACCATGTCGTCGGGTGCTTCAGATACCAGGAGCTGGGAGGCCCGGTGGGCCCGTTCACCGCGCATTAACCTTTCCCAGTGCGCAATGTCTGTTCTGGCTCGATACTTGCTTTCGAGCCGTCGATGGCTCCTTTTTCGGAGAAACGACATGGGGACAAAGTGCGTAGCGTCACCCGACTTCCTTCGCCAGCTCGCCGGTTACGGCTTGACGACCGCGGAGATCCTGTACCACCTTCCCGACCATCCCTCGCTCCTGCAAAGCTACGTCTGGCAAGATTACGATCTCGCCCCTGCCTTTCCGGTCCTATCGAAGTTTCTGCAATTCTGGCGCGGCACCCTCGACGGCGCGGTTCATTCCGTCCGCGTCGGCCATTCGAAGCTGATCAAACCCGCCGAACTGCGGGTGTTCGGTCACGAACTGCGGCTTCACTGATCGGGCTCAGGCGACCGCGCGCATGCGGGACGCGGCATCGAGGTCGGTGCCGTCCCGGGCCGAGGCGTCAAGCTCCAGGAAGCCGCGCAATTCGCTGGCGGACAGGGGCCGCGCGATAAGATAGCCCTGCAATTCATCGCAGCCGAGCGCCTTCAGGAAGTCCCGCTGCTGGATGGTTTCGACGCCCTCGGCGGTAACGGTCAGCCCGAGTGCCCGCCCAAGCCTGACCACGGAGTCGACCAGGATCGCGTCCTCTCCGGTCGGCTCCAGCGCTTCGATGAAAGCCCTGTCGATCTTGATCTTGTCGAAGGCGAAGCGCCGCAGGTAGATCAGGCTCGAATAGCCGGTGCCGAAATCGTCGAGCGCAAGGCGGACGCCCTGGTGGCGCAACTGGGCCATGGCGGCGACGGCTTCCTCCTCGTTTTCGACGATCACCCCTTCGGTCAGTTCGAGTTCCAGCCGGGACGGCTCGAGGCCGGTCTCGGCCAGCAAGCGGCTCACGGTCGGCACGAAGTCTCGATGCCGGAATTGGATCGGCGACACGTTGACGGCCACCCGCAGACCCGGCCATTGCCGGGCTTCCTTGCAGGCTTCGCGCATGACCCACTCGCCGAGCGGCAGGATCAAGCCACGGTCTTCGGCCATCCCGATGAAGCGATCGGGCGCGATCAATCCTTCGGTCGGGTGCTGCCACCGAACCAAGGCCTCTACGCCGCCGATCCGCCCCGTCGCGCAGTTCAGGATCGGCTGATAGCGGAGCACGAGACCTCCGTGGTCGATGGCCTGCCGAAGCTGCAGCTCCGTCGAATTGCGCCGGCGCCACTCGTCCTCCATGGCCGGCTTGTAAAAGGCGAGGCGATCGCGGCCTTCGCGCTTGGCGCGGTAGAGCGCCAGGGTCGCCAGCCTGGCCAGTTCCCTGCGCTCGCTCGCATCGACCGGGGCCAGCGCGACTCCAATCGAGACCGAAGCCGAGATCTTTGCGCCTTCGATCTCGAAAGGGTCCTTCATGGCGTTCCGGACGCGCTCGGCCAGAAGCTCGCAATCGCGCGGGCCCTGGACACCGAGCTGAAGGATCATGAAAGCATCGCCCTCGAAGCGGGCCATCAGGTCGCCTCGGCGGACCACTTCGGCGATCCGCTGAGTCACGACCTGGATCATGCCGTCACCCATCTCGATCCCAAACGTGTCGTTGATCTCCCGGAAGCGATCGAGATCGAGATGGAAAAGAGCCAGTCTGCCCTTGCCTGGTCTGATGGCCTTCAGTTCGCGTTCGAGGACGTGATTGAAGAAGACCCGGTTGGGCAGGCCGGATAGCCAGTCGCAGTTGCTGGCCTCCACGGCGCGGGCCTCGCTGGCATACAGTTCGCCCGCGATGCGCTTCGCGCGAAGGATAAGGAATACGGCCATGAGTGCTGCCAGCGCCACGATGGCGATGGTCCATCGCAGGACAAGCTGATCTCCCGGTCTTTCGGGCTGCCAAGTAAAGCCGACTCCGCCCCAATCCTCCGGAAGCGCAGAACCGTCGTCGAGACCTTCGCCCGCGGCCATTCGGGCCAGCTTGAGGCCTCGCGCGCCTGCCGACAGAGCGACCTCGCCCAGATAGCTGGAATCCACCCGTCTCGCGCCTGCGATCACTCTGCGGGGAGCCGCCGCGGTTCCGGCAGCGCCGGCGCCTGGCCAGGGCAGCGCTGCTACATCGAACAGGTCGCCGCCCGCCGGCACCATGCCTCCGGCGCTGGCCGACGTGCCGACCGCAACATCCTGGGTGAGAACCGAAAGGCGGCCACCAAGATCGGCGCGGTCCGTCGAGAGTCCGGCCACGCGAACGATGGAACCTGGACTGGTCCCATTCAGGACATAGACCTGATCCAGGTTGCCGACAATCCACTTAGAAACATCGGCGGAGGGCTGCGCCGTGATGCCCGCATCGAGCCCGGCGACGTCCTTACGCGTCGCTTCCCGCTGGTGTTCGATGGCAGCAAGTACGCGAGCCTGCTGCATGCGCGCCTCGCGATCATTCGAGTGTCGACCCGCATGGGACAGGCCTGCCAAGCCGAGCAGGATGGCGGCAAGGGTACCGAAAGCGAGCATCGAGATGCCAGGCGTTCTTCTGGCGTTGCTGCTCGGTTTGCGTTCCAACTGCCGCATGAGCTCATGATCCGGCCTGTTTAACGAAGCAAAAAATAAACCCGGTGAGTTAACGTCCTGTGTTAAACCGCTTTTAACGTGCGGAATCGTTTGGGGCAGGACCATTCTGCGGCGGCTCCGCCCGCCTCGTCGTCACTGAGCTACGGCCCAAGAAGATCGATCAGTGGCGGAATAAGGGGGAGGTCGGCCGGCGGCATCGGAAAGTCGCGCAAGTTGCGCGGGCGAACCCACCTCAGGCTTTGGCCTTCGCGGGACGCGACGAAACCTTCCCATCGGCGACAAACGTAGAGCGGCATCAGAAGGTGGAAGTCGGCATAGGCATGGCTGGCGAAGGTCAGAGGCGCCAAGCAAGGTTCTGCGACCGCAACGCCAAGCTCCTCCGCGAGTTCCCGGATCAGAGCGGCTTCGGGACTTTCGCTTGGCATTACCTTGCCGCCCGGGAACTCCCACAGGCCCGCGAGCTTTTTGCCCGCCGGACGCTCGGCGATCAGGACGCGTCCGTCGCTGTCGACGAGTGCGGCAGCGACGACAAGGAGCAGGCGGGCGGCCAGGGTCATGGGGCCGGTCCACTGAAGGAGAGAGGAGGGACCGCGAGCGCTCCGGCTGCCGCGGCGCGCCCGAAGCCGTTCACCCCTGCGGCGCCGGAACGAGCCCGTACCGGATCATGACCGCCTTCATCTTTTCCGGATCAGGCTTTCCTTCGTTCACGAGGGCGGCCATCTCCCTGAAGTATTCGGGACCGAGAACGCCTGGCGTGAGAACGGAAAGGCAGGTCGCAGGCTGGCTGCTGCGGTTGTCGAACCCGTGCACGACGCCGCGTGGGATGAAGAGGCTTTCGCCTGGTGGCACTTCGATCTCTTTTCCCGAAACCGTCCAGGTGCTGGTCCCGGCGAGGCCGTAAACGGCTTCATCCCAGTCCCGATGGTAATGGGGAACCGGCATGCGTGCATCCGGCATCATCGTCACCTCGAAGAGGTCGAGGCTACCCCGGGTCTGCTGCTTGCTTTGCAGGAACCGGAGTTCCACGCCGCCTATCCTGATGATCTCAGGCATCAATGGTGCTCCATGCGCTCGCTTCCATGCGCCAGGATGCCTTCGAACCTCTGCGTCGACAAGCGGCATCGTCCGACCAAGATGTGCAGAGCGCGCTTGCCGGCCATCAGGCTTTCGGGGAGGCGCTTGCTATGTTACGAGACCGCGGTTATCCACCCGGCGCGAAAATCCCACGCGCGATCTCGATGTGAAGGCGGCAAGTTTCATGGGCGATAAGCGCTCAACCTTCGATTACGACGATTTGTTGGCTTGTGCGCGTGGCGAGTTGTTCGGGCCCGGAAATGCGCAATTGCCGTTGCCGCCGATGCTGATGTTCGACAGTATCGAAACCATCTCGGAAGAGGGCGGGGCCAACGGCAAAGGCCTGATCCGGGCGGTTATGGACATCAGGCCGGACCTTTGGTTCTTCAACTGCCATTTCAAGGGCGATCCGGTGATGCCGGGATGCCTGGGGTTGGATGCCTTGTGGCAGCTCTGCGGCTTCTACCTCGGCTGGCTCGGGCTGCCGGGGCGCGGGCGTGCGCTCGGAGTGGGCGAGGTCAAGTTCGCCGATCAGGTGCTGCCGACCGTCAAACGGATCATCTACGGGATCGACCTGAAGCGTATCTTCAAGGGCAAGCTGGTGCTGGGCATAGCGGACGGGTGGCTCGACGCGGACGGCCGCCGCATCTATGAAGCGAAGGATCTGCGCGTCGGGCTGTTCAAACCCGAGTTGCCGACGGCCTGAAACCGCGAGCCTGGAACGGCATAAGCTCGGAGAGCCAATCATGCGACGCGTCGTGATCACCGGGATGGGGATCGTTTCCTCGATCGGCAATACCGTCGATGAGGTTCTGGCGTCCCTCCGTTCCGCCAAGTCGGGTATCGTGCGCGCCGACAGCTATGCCGAGCTCGGCTTCCGCTGCCAGGTTCACGGGGCGCCGACCCTCGATCCCGAAGACGTGCTCGACCGGCGGGCCATGCGGTTTCATGCGCTGGGGAGCGGCTGGGCCCACGTGGCTATCGACCAGGCCATCGCCGATGCGGGCCTCGGGCCCAAGGAGGTTTCGAACGAGCGGACCGGCATCATCGTCGGTTCCGGTGGGCCCTCGACGAAGACGATCGTTGAAGCGGCCGACCTGACCCGCACCAAGGGACCCAAGAAGGTCGGTCCATTCGCGGTGCCGAAAGCCATGTCGTCGACCGGCTCTGCAACCCTCGCGACCTGGTTCAAGATCAAGGGCATCAATTATTCGATCGCCTCCGCCTGCGCCACCTCCAATCACTGCATCGGCAACGCCTACGAGGCCATCAAATACGGCAAGCAGGATCTGATGTTCGCGGGCGGCTGCGAAGAGCTCGACTGGAGCTTGTCCGTGCTCTTCGACGCCATGGGCGCCAT
>JBBPYT010000363.1:0-4389 GCA_038199665.1 Hyphomicrobiales bacterium | reverse complement strand
GACCGGGGCGTCGTTTTGGGAGGCTATCATGGGCACACGATCACCGTTACGAAGCCTCGGTGCTATTTTGGCGATCGCATTGAGCGCAGCTCTCAGCCCAGCCGCTCATGCCCATCAACCTATACCAAGGGTCAGCCAGCAACTCACGGCAGAGGACGCCACGGCGCAGAAGGTAACAATGGCCATGGAGACCTTGAAGACGAAGGCATCAAAATTGGGGTCAGCCAAGCTCAACGGAGAAAGTACCGTTGCCGATAAGAAAGTTCCAGCCCTGTTTTTTGGTGCAACAGAAATGAACAACAACTTCACTTTGGTGGACGAAGTCCAAAAAGATGTTGGGGGGACTGCTACGATATTTGTAAAGAGCGGCGACGAGTTTGTCCGCGTGGCCACGAACGTACGAAAGGGTGATGGTTCGCGGGCCATCGGGACGATTCTGGATCCCAAGGGGAAGGCGATCGCAAGTATTAAAGCAAATAAAGCCTTCTATGGGGAGGTGGACATCTTGGGCAAAAATTACACAACCGGGTATGAGCCGATCTTTGATGCAGAGAAGAACATCATAGGGATTTACTACGTAGGCTATTTGAAGGAGGCCGCATGAGGTTTTAATCGCCACGGCATTGAGTCTTAACGACATTCACCCCATGACGGGGCTGTTGAGCCGATATTGCCGACGATTACGACAGTCGAAGCATATTCCGATGGCGTCACTCTCCCCCTCTAAGCCAGCGAAGCAGAATCGAAATGGACACGCTACATCGCGGTCCCCCTATGGACCTCGGGAACGTGCGCCAGAATGTGTTCGCTCCATCGTTGGGAGGTGCCATGCGGCGTTCGGGATCTCTTCAACGGAACCGCTGATCGCCATGCCGGTAGGACTTCCGATCCGGTGCCAGAAAATGCCTACGACAATGTCGCAATGATCGAACCCTAGCACGCCATTTTGGCTCCAAGAAAAAACAGAGCAATTTCAATGGTTTATCTGGAGGCCTCGCCCGGAATCGAACCGGGGTGCAAGGATTTGCAGTCCTCTGCGTAACCACTCCGCCACGAGGCCTCTCTCGGCCCGCCACGAGGTGGGCCATAGGCGCGCTTCTATCAACATCACGGGGTCGGGAGCAAGCGACCAATCCCAACTTTCGCGACAGCCGTGTGCAGATAGGCCTTTGCAAGTCTCGTCACCCCCTGCTATGGAGCCGCCGTGGTCCCCGATAGCTCAGTTGGTAGAGCATTCGACTGTTAATCGAATGGTCGCAGGTTCGAGTCCTGCTCGGGGAGCCAGTTTTCTTCATCTCGGACAAACCTCTGATTGGACTGGAACGGTCTCCCGGCTGGGCCGAGAGCGCCTTCGCATCTTTCATCGAGGCAGATGTGGAACAGCACCCTGGCCTCATACCACAGGCTTCCCGAGCCTCCTTCCAAGCTTGAAGCAATTTCTTTCGAGCAGAATATCAAAGGGCAGACCGGTACGGGCCGCCAATGAGCGGATCCCCGATCCATGTAAAAGTACGGCTTGCAAGTGGTATCGCCCGCCCGGTTGGCAATGTTTTCGCCTGGTGCGCGCCGACCATCAGGCGGCGCCTACGTGCTCGAACCCGAGGACGGGGCGAGTGGACGGGTGCCGGAAAGGGTGGGAACGCGACTGAGCATCCGTCGATGGTGAGCCGATCGGAGCATCTGAAGGCATTTCGCGCAACCGCAATGATAGGAACGCTCGATGGACCAACAAGCGACTATTGAGACATTGAAAGGCGTCTCAACGCCGACGATCACAACGATCCTGTTGAAGAAGGGGCTGCGCAACGTCTGGATGCGCGGTCCCCGCATCGCCCAGGTGCATCAGCCCCGCCTTGTGGGGCTGGCCTTCACCCTGCGCTTCATTCCGGCACGCGAGGATCTGGCGACGCCGGACGCCTGGTCCTCGCCGCGCTCGACGCGGGCCGCCATCGAGCACATGCCTGATGGATGCGTCGTCGTTGCCGGTGCCATGGGCGTTCTGGACGCCGGCATCTTCGGTGACATTCTGTGCGCCCGGATGGCGAAGCGCGGCGTCGCGGGCCTGATCACAGACGGCGTCCTGCGCGACATTGCGGGTGTCCGCGCCACCGGTCTGCCAATCTGGTCCCAAGGCACTGCTGCGCCACCATCCGTGGCAGGTCTGATCTTCGCCGGCTGGCAGGAGCCGATCGGTTGCGGCGGGGTCGCGGTCTTTCCAGGTGATCTCGTTGTCGCAGACGAAGACGGCGCGGTCATCATTCCGGCGGCCCACGCCGAACATGTAGCCGCCGCCGGCGCGGAACAGGAGCGGCTTGAGACCTGGATCATGTCAGAAGTCGCGAACGGCGTTGCCTTGCCCGGCCTCTATCCGCCTGACGCAGTGACCCGTGCGCGATACGAGGCCAGGGTGGTTGAAACAGAGCAGAACCAGCCATAGCGCAACCACGGTCGGCCAAGATCGCGCCGGGCATAAGATCACCTGCGAGCAGCCCAAAATTCGATGAGCCGACCCGTCGTCCGGCTCGGCTTGTGCCGACCTTTCGAAGAATGACGATACCCTCTGGACAGCGGCTTGCACAGCGGATATTTAACGATTCTGTTTAATGTCTTGCGGGAGTCGGGCGTGACCCAACCGGGCGAGGATGCTCTAAGCCAGGCCCTGGCCGCGGTGGCCCATCCGGTACGCCGCGACCTGCTGGCGCGGGTGCGCGGGCGGCCGTCGCGGGTGACGGACCTTGCGGCCGGCTTCGACATCTCGCTGCCCGCGGTCTCGCGCCACCTGAGGGTGCTGGAAAAGGCGGGCCTCGTCACACGTAGCATCGAGGGTCGCGACCACTTCATCGCTGCCAGCGAAGAGGGTTGGCACGGCGTCGCCGGCTGGGTGGAGCGCCAGTCGGCCGCTTGGGAGTTCCGCCTGCTTGCGCTGAAGGCGATGTTGGAGGCGGCCGATGGCGAGGCCTAGCCTGCACCGCGCTGCCGTCTCGCTGGTGATCCGCGCAACCCCCGAGGCCGCCTTCGACGCCTGGCTCGACCCGCGCCGGGCGGCGCACTTTCTGGCCGCAGGTACCATGACGGTCGGCGAGTTCGAGAACGACCCGCGGGAGGGCGGCGCCTTCCGGTTGGCCATGCGGGCCGGGAACGAGCTGATCGAGCATGAGGGCCGCTACGTCATGATCGACCGGCCGCGGCGGCTGATCTTCACCTGGGTTTCGGCCGGAACCGACCACCGCCTCTCTCTCGTGACCGTCGCCTTCACCCCCTCGAGCGGCGGCGTGCGCGTCGATGTCGAGCACGAAGGCATTCCCGACGAGGAGCGCGCCAGCCGTCACGAGCGCGGTTGGGCCTCGATCCTGCACAAGCTCGCGAACCTCAACCTCTGAGCCACCCAAAGGGAGCCCGTCATGTCCGAATCCGTCCAGAGTAAGATCCACGACCTCCGGTTCCCTAACGAGAGCGCCGAATACCGCGCCGCCCGCGACAAGCTGCTGGAGGCGGAGATGGCACTGCGCCGCCAGACCGAGGCTGTGGCCACGCAGCGCCGCGCCCTCCCGCCCGGCGGTCGGGTGCCGGAGGATTACGTCTTCGAGGAAGGCGACGACGCACAGCAGGTACGATTGTCCGAGCTCTTCGGGGACAAGTCGGTGCTGCTGCTCTACAGCTTCATGTACGGGCCGGCGATGGCGCGGCCCTGTCCCGCCTGCACCTCGATCCTGGACGGCCTCGACGGGGAAGCGCCGCACATCGGCCAGCGGGCCGCCATCGCCGCGGTGGCGCGTTCGCCGATAGCCCGCTTCCACAACGTCGCACGCGAGCGCGGCTGGCGGCGGCTGCGGCTCTTGTCATCGGCCAACAACAGCTACCACCGGGATTATCACGGCGAGGACGCGCAGGGCGCCCAATGGCCGATCCTCAACGTCTTCACCCGCGAACCGGACGGCGTAATCCGGCACAGCTACGCGACCGAACTCCTGTTCGGCCCCTTTGAGCCGGGCCAGCACGGCCGCCATGTGGACGCCATCTGGCCGATGTGGGGTGCGCTCGATTTCTCGCCGGAGGGCCGAGGCGCGGATACGCACCCGAAGCTCAGCTACGACGAGATCGCAGCGCCGCCATCGGGGTGACGGAAACGCATCCAGGCTGTGCTAAAGCTGATTGGTCGCGGAAGCGCCATTGATTGGAAGAACGAGGCCAGCACGGGCGAAGCAGATCGTGGCCCTCATTGGTCCGGCGATCGGTTCAAGCCACATCGTCCGGCGATCGGTTCAAGCCACATCGTCCGGCGACGAGTGCGAACCTTCGAAACCGCACTTCCACTCCCTCAGCTCGTACCGTGAGCGATTGGCTCTGCGTCCGTTACGCCAGCCGCTTGCTTCCGCGCAGCCGCGACGG
>JBBPYT010000362.1:0-9381 GCA_038199665.1 Hyphomicrobiales bacterium | reverse complement strand
GCTGGCCAAGACGCTTCGTGTGTGCGAGCTTCTTCGGTGGAACCCTGCGCCAAGGCACCGGAATCGTGCTAGCGAATAGTATCATATCGCGACGGACCCGGTGTAACTACACTAGGTATCGCCGGAGGTGGGCGGCTGCGCTGTGATCCTGCGTCGACACATGGACGAATCACTCAGCCCGTTTTTATCTCTGCTGCTGACTTGCTGTTGACTTGAGACTATGCTGGTTTGTAACGCTATCGCATAAGTCAGTGTTTCTATTGGCATAAGGGAGATGGATCGAGCAGATTACCCTCACATAAACTTTGTTCGATCCAACCCCGCAGCCGCAGCTTTGGAGCCGAAATCTTGTCCGCCAACCCGCGCTTTTTCGACGAGATGACCCGGCACGGCGGAGGCCCGAGGGCAGTTTACGCGCGTCTTGCCAATTGGCTCGCGCAAGTGCCGCCCGGCCTTCTTTCGTCGCGGCGCTCGCAGGCGGACCTCCTGTTCAGGCGGATCGGCATCACTTTCGCGGTCTATGGTGACAAGGATGCGACCGAACGGCTGATTCCGTTCGACATCGTGCCGCGCCTCATCGCCCGCCGGGAATGGGCCAGGCTCGAACTCGGGCTCATCCAGCGCGTGAAGGCTCTGAACATGTTCCTGGCGGACCTTTATGGCGCCCGGGACGTCGTGAGGGCCGGCGTGGTGCCTTCGGAGCTCATCTACCGCAATCCTTACTTCCGGCCCGAGATGGTCGGGCTGAAGGTACCGCATGACGTCTACGTCCATATCGCCGGAATCGATGTCGTCCGCATCGACGAGGACGACTTCTATGTGCTCGAGGATAATGTCCGCACGCCGTCCGGCGTATCCTACATGCTCGAGAACCGCGAAGTCATGATGCGGCTGTTCCCGGAGCTGTTTGCGGCGCACCGGGTGGCGCCTGTCGAGAACTACCCGGACATGCTGCTGGCGACCTTGCGCTCGGTGATGCCGCGCACCGCCGATGCGGCCGATCCGGTCGTGGTGCTGTTGACTCCGGGCCAGTTCAATTCCGCCTATTACGAACACTCTTTTCTGGCCGACAAACTCGGCGTCGAACTCGTCGAAGGGCGCGACCTCTTTGTCGAGAACGAGGTCGTCTATATGCGCACCACGGAAGGGCCAAAGCGCGTCGACGTCATCTATCGGCGGATCGACGATGATTACCTCGACCCGCTCGCCTTCCGGCCCGATAGCGGCCTGGGGGTGGCGGGCCTGATGGGCGCCTACCAGGCCGGAACGGTGACGCTTGCCAACGCGGTCGGTACGGGCGTCGCCGACGACAAGGCCATGTACAGCTACATGCCCGGCATCATCAGGTTCTTCCTCGGGGAGGAGCCGATCCTGAAGACGGTGGAAACGCATCGCTGCCGCGAACCCGAGGCCTTGAAATACGTGCTCGACCACCTGGACCAACTCGTCGTCAAAGAGGTCAACGGTTCGGGCGGCTATGGCATGTTGGTCGGACCGCACGCCACGCGGGACGAGATCGGTGCCTTCACGGCCAAACTGAAGCACGACCCTGCCAACTTCATCGCCCAACCGACGCTTGCCCTGTCGACCTGTCCGACCGCCACGTCCGACGGTGTCGAGGCGCGCCACGTCGATCTGAGGCCGTTCGTGCTGAGCGGCGCGCGGGGCGTGCGGGTGGTGCCGGGCGGGCTGACCCGGGTGGCGATGCAGCCCGGCTCGCTCGTCGTCAATTCGAGCCAGGGCGGCGGCACGAAGGACACGTGGATCGTCGAGGACGGGAACGGAAGGGAATGATGACGGAACCCGCCGCCGGCTTCGAGTCGGAAGACGCCCCGGCCGCCTCGTTTCAACGGCCCACGCGTAAGTTCACCATGTTGTCGCGCACGGCCGATCATCTGTTCTGGCTTGCCCGCTATATGGAGCGCGCCGAGTTCCTGGCCCGCACGGTCGAGGCGGCGCAAAGGCTGTCGGCGTTGCCGACGGCTTACAATGAACACGGGACGGAATGGGAGAGCGCGCTCGAGAGTTCAGGGGTGGCGGAGGCCTACCACGACAAGTACGAGGTTGCGCACCCTGACAGCGTGGTCGATTTTCTCACCTTCGACGCCGACAACGCCTCATCGATCCTCAACTGCATCGAAGCGGCGCGCACCAACGCTCGTGCGGTCCGAACTGCGCTCACGGCCGAGATGTGGGACGCCATCAACGGGGCCTGGCTGGAGCTGAAAAGGTTCGAGGATTCACACGGCGACGGCACCGACAGGCGCGAGCAGGTTCCGCGCTTCCTCGATTTCGTCAAACAGACGTCGCTGCTGTTCGACGGTTCGATGACCCGGACCATGCTGCGCGACCCGTCCTTCTGGTTCTCGCGGCTGGGGGTCTTCATCGAACGGGCCGACAACACGGCCCGCATCCTCGACGTGAAATATCATGTCCTCCTGCCGGAAACCGAGACGATCGGCGGTTCGCTGGATTATTTCCAATGGGCCGCGATCCTTCGCGCGGTTTCGGCCCTGACGGCCTATCACTGGATCTACCGGGAAAGCATCAAGCCCTGGCTCATCGCCGATCTGCTGATCCTGCGGTCGGAAATGCCGCGCTCGCTCCATTCCTGCTACGAAAACATCGTCCGCAGCCTCGAT
Source organism: Hyphomicrobiales bacterium (assembly GCA_038199665.1). Classification (GTDB taxonomy): domain Bacteria; phylum Pseudomonadota; class Alphaproteobacteria; order Rhizobiales; family Beijerinckiaceae; genus Lichenihabitans. The sequence goes on along the minus strand of JBBPYT010000362.1, from coordinate 6,739 downwards.
TCGCTCGGCAAGGCCTACGGCCGACAGGGCGCATCGCAGCGCTTGGCGCGGAAAACCATGGCGCGGCTGGAGAACGCCTCGATCGGCGGAATCTTCCAAAGCGGCCTCCACGAATTCATCACAACCTTCATCGACGACAACAACAATCTCGGCATCGCGATCAGCGAGCAATACCTGATTTAGTCCCCATGCACCTGCGCATCCGCCACGAGATCAGTTGCCGTTTCGGCAGCCCCGCCCGGAACCTCGTTTCCATCCTCAGGCTGTCCCCGCGCAGTCACGAGGGGCAGCATGTGACCGACTGGCGGCTCGATGCCGACATCGATTGCAGTCTGAAAGCCGGTCGCGACGAATTCGGCAACCTTACCCATACGTTCAGCGCCAAGGGGCCGCTCGACGAAGTGCGGATTTTGGCCGCGGGCGACATCGATACATTCGATACGGCGGGAATCGTTCGCGGCACCGTCGACCTTTTGCCGCACGAAATTTTCCTTCGCGACACGCCGATGACGGTCGGCGAGCCGGCGCTGCGGCGCTTCGCGGAAGGCGTGACGGCGAATGAAGTCCAGCCTCTTGGCAAGCTTCACGCACTTCTCGAAGCCGTCAATTCCGAGATGCGCTGCGATCCGTCCCTCGACCTTCGGCCCGCCGGGGACGCATTTGCCGGTAAAAACGGCAACGCGGCAAGCCACGCGCACGTCTTCATTGCGTGCGCCCGGCATATCGGCATTCCGAGCCGCTTCGTCAGCGGCTACCTGATGCATGGCCCGAGCGGGAAGGCGGCGTGCCATGCCTGGGCCGAAGCCTTTGTTCCGGGGCTCGGTTGGGTCGGTTTCGACACCGTCAACAATTTGTGTCCGAAGGGTGAGCACGTCCGCTGTGCCGCGGGATTCGATGCGCTCGGGGCCGCCTTCGTGCGCGGAATGCATCCGGGCAATACGACGCACGTGGTGAACATTGCCGCGTTGGCGTAACGCCGTGACGCCGGTCGCCGTGACGCCGCGTTGGCGGGACTGCGGGTTGGCGTGACATTGTCGCCGTGACGCCGCCGTACGGATCGTTCGAGTCGACGATGCAAAAGCCTTTTGACGCCGCATCGGCGCTGCCGTAACCTGCGCCGCATGATGGGGATGGAGTTCCCTGACAACCGCCCTATCCGACGGGCTGATGACTCCTACCGCGATGCGAACAGCGGCGGGGTGCGCTCTGGTTCCACCACCTCCGCCATTGAAGGAGGTTTGAGTGGGGCTCTACACCTATCTGTTGCTTGCCCTTGGTGGTGCGCTCGGAACCTTGGCGCGGTTCGGGCTCGGGGTCGCGGCACTGCCGCTGAGCCAAAATCTTCCCTGGGGAACGATCGTCGTCAACGTCGCGGGGTCGTTCATTATCGGTTTTTTCGGAACCCTGACTCTGGCACACGGCCGCTTTCCGGTCTCGGAGAACATGCGCCTTTTCGTGATGGTCGGCTTATGCGGCGGGTTCACCACGTTTTCGTCCTTCAGCCTTCAGACGCTCGATCTGCTGCGGGGTGGGGCGGTTCCGCGCGCTTTCATGAACATCGTGTTGTCGGTGGCGCTTTGCCTTTGCGCCGTGACGGTCGGCCATATGCTTGCATCCTGGCTGAACGGCGGGGCGGTGGAGGTGGCGCAAATCGAGGCGGAGGAGAACGCCTAGCGGGCTTGGCTGTGGCCTGAAGCAGCCCCCTCGCGCGGCCGAGCACGTCCAGCGCGCCGGCGTCGACGCCGATGCCGAGGGGCCGGAGCGGGTGTCCGCGTGCCGGAACGTCGACAGCTTTTGGCGCGTTGAAATCCGCGATCCGGGTTTATGGATTGCCCAACCCATATGCCGATGATGAACACATGACCATCCGACTGCGGCGCAGCGTGCTCTACACCCCTGGCTCGAATGCCCGTGCAATCGAAAAATGCAGAACGATCCCGGCCGATGCGATCGTTTTCGATCTTGAGGACTCCGTCTTTCCTGCCGACAAGGCCGCGGCGCGGGGTGCGGTCGCCCGAGCGCTCGAAGCCGGGGGATTCGGTTCGCGGGAGAGAGTGGTCCGCATCAACCCGTTCGATTCCGAATGGGGCCGCGACGACCTATTGACGGCGGCCATGGCCGGCCCCGATGCCATCCTGCTGCCCAAGGTCGCGACGCCCGGCGACGTCATGTTCGCGGCTTCCGATCTTGCCAAAGCAGGGGCGCCAGAAACCGTTCGGCTGTGGGCCATGGTCGAAACCCCTGCGGCGGTGCTGAACGCCACGGCCTTGGCCAGAACGGCCGCCGATCCCGCGTCGCGGCTCGACGTCCTCGTCATGGGGACGAACGACCTCGCCAAGGACACGCGCGCCAAAGCGCGCCCCGGGCGGGCCTCGATGGCCACATGGCTGTCCATCTGCGTCGCGGCGGCACGCTGTCAGGACCTCGACATTCTGGACGGCGTCTACAATGCCATCGACGACATCGAAGGGTTGCGGGCCGAATGCGAGCAGGGTCGCGACTTCGGCATGGACGGAAAGACCTGCGTCCATCCTGCCCAGGTCGAGGTCTGCAACGAGGTGTTTTGTCCCGCAGCGGACGAGCTCGATTGGGCCCGCAAGGTGGTCGCCGCATTCGGCCACCCCGACGGGGCATCGAGGAGCGTCCTACGGGTCGAGGGGCAGATGGTCGAGCGGCTGCATGTTGCGGCGGCCCAACGCCTTCTCGTGCTCGGCGAGGCGGTGGCGCGGCGCGAGACGTTGCGCGCATCGCTTTCGGAAGCTTTGACCGGGCAGCGCTTTTCGCGCTAGAGCACGAACGTTGTCGCCGATCGTGCTGCGGCAAAAACCCCGTCGAGCAATCTCCGTCGCCGGTGAATCGCCGCATGATTCCATTCGGACCGATACTGCTCTAATGGTTCGCCTTCGCGGGCCCGAATTTGGCTAGACCGGTCCTGCGCGCCCGGCGGCAGGTGGGAAATCTGCGGCGGGGCACGATCGCCCCGACCGTGATATCCGCAGGTCCGAGAATCGGCGAGAAAGGATCAGGCATGGCGGAAAATGGCAACCGCGGTCCGAACGAGCCCTCGTTGCGCCGCAGCCAGAGCGGCCGAAAGCGACGGGAACCGCCGATCATCGACGCCACAGCGAACGAAGTTTCCGCGACCGGGGCCGGCCGGGAAGCGGGCGCTGCGGCGCCGCGGTCCGAGCCTGCCGGGCCGGAGCCTCGAGAGGGTGCCGCCGCGGGAAACGAAGCCGTTCCGGTCGTTCAAGCCGAACCGGTGCTGTTCGGCGCCGCCGTCCGAGACGGCTCGGCCGGGGTCGAGACGGCGCCATCCTCGGAGACTGGGGAAAGTCCTGCCGGCACCGCGTCCTCGTTCGAGCCGCCGCCCGAGGTCGATCCGGTACAATCGTCTGCGGCAGAACGTGCGGACCCGGATGCCGGTACCGTGACGCCGGACGCCGTATCTGCCGCGCACGGCGGAACGGTGGCGCCGCCGCAGTCTCGCCCGTCCCGCCGCTCGCTTTTGTCGATCCTGCTCGGCATCGTGGTCTTGGCTTTGCTCGGCTCGATCGCCGGCCTGCTTTATACCGGACCGCAGTGGAGCCATTCCGATGAACTCTCGGCGTCGATCGCAACGCTGCAGGGCAGGGTGGCCGCCCTCGAAGCGCGGCCCGACGCGGCCAGGGCGGATGCCGAGGTCGCCGCCGTCGGCCAGCGGACGGGCGCCCTCGACAGCCAATTGGAGTCGCTGAAAAAGTCCGTTGCCGATCTGGAAACAAGACTCGACGCCGTCGCGGCCGATACCAATGCCAGCGCCGCCAAGCTTTCCGCCTTGGGACAAGCCGCCTCGGCGTCGGCCCAGCCCACCGACGTGGCTACCCTGTCGGACAAGGTCGACGACCTCGCACGTCGCCTCGCCGCTTCCCAGAATCAGCCCCAGCCGGCCGCCCCTGCTCAACCGCCCGTCGATGTCGGACCCATCGAGGGGCGGATCGCTGGTCTCGATCAGCGGCTGGCCGATCTCGATCGCCGCAGCGAGGAGCTCGGGGGCGCCGTGGCGGCCCTGCCCAAGTTGGATCTTGCCCCGCTGCAGGCGTCCGTCGCCGCGGTGGAGCATCGCCTCGCCCCCCTCGAAGCGGCCCTCGCCACCCCCAAGGCCGCCGACCGTGTTACCGAAGCGCGGGCGCAAGGCAGCGCGGAGGAGACACGGGCTGCTCCGTTGGCCGTGGTTGCCCAGGCGTTGAGCCAGGCTCTCGCCGAAGGTCGGCCGTTCACGTCGGAACTCGAGGCGCTTCGCACCCTCGGCGTGGAGGATGCCACCCTCGCGCGTCTGACACCCTTGGCCACCAGGGGTGCGCCGACGGTCGAGACGCTGAGAGCCCGATGGACCGGTCTGGAAGGGAATATCGTCGCAGCCAGCCGGCCGAAAGGCTCCGACACCATCCTGGATCGCTTTGCCGACCGGGCCCGCAGCCTCGTCCAGGTCCGGCGAGTCGACGCAGCGGCAGGTGAGGATCCGGGTTCGGTCGTGCGCCGCATCGATGCGGCGCTCGATCGCGACGAGCTCGCAGGTGCGCTCGCCGAATGGGCGAAGTTGCCCGTAGCGGGACGGCAGGCTTCCCAGTACTGGGCCGATGCGGTGCGGGGTCGGCTCGATGCGGAAACGACCGCCCGCGGGCTGGTGTCCCGCGCGATCATGACGCTCGCCAAAGCCAAGGGCTGACCCGCCGCGATGCGGGCCGGACGGCACAGGATGATGAGGGTGGACCATCGATGACTCGCGTGCTGATCTATTTCGCCGTCGTGGTTCTGGTGGCGCTCGGGGTTGTCTGGCTGGCCGATCATCCCGGCAGCGTGCTGGTCACCATGGGAGGCCGGGAATACCGAACCTCGACGCTCGTGGCCCTGGTGATCCTGCTCGGCGCGGGCTTCGTCGTGCTGTTGGCTTGGTCGATTCTCCGCTTCGTCTTTCGCGTCCCCTCCTTGTTGTCGCTGGCATCGGACGCCCGACGCCGGCATCGCGGCCTGGCGGCTTTGTCGCGCGGCATGGTGGCGGTCGGGGCGGGAGACAGGGACGCGGCCTCGCGCTATGCGCTCGACGCGTTCCGCTATCTCGGAAGCGAGCCGATGTCCTTGCTGCTCAAAGCCCAGGCGGCCCAGCTGGCCGGGGACCGGGACGCCGCGGAAAAGACCTTCACCGAAATGCTCGATCACGGCGAAACCCGGTCGCTGGGACTGCGCGGCTTGCACATCGAAGCCCAGCGCCGCGGCGACGCCGATGCGGCTTTCGGCTTCGCCGACGAGGCGTTGAAGACCGCAACCCTGCCCTGGGCCGGCCAAGCGGTGCTGCGATACCGGGCGCAGCAGAACGATTGGGCCGGAGCCCTGGCCGCGGTGGAGCGTAACGCCGGCGGCCGGTCGGTGGATCGTGCGACCGCCGGCCGACAACGCGCCGTGCTGAACACCGCCATGGCGCAGGACATCGCCGACCGCGATCCCGACGAGGCGCTCAGTATCTTGCGTGAGGCGCTCAAAGCCGAGCCGACGCTGGTTCCCGCGGCCGCGCTGGCCGGCCGCCTGCTGGCCCGCAAGGGCGACATCCGCCGCGCCACCAAGCTCATCGAAACGGCCTATGCCGCAACCCCTCATCCCGAACTGGCGGAGGTCTATGTCGGGGTGCGGCCGGGCGATGCTGCCGCGGACCGCCTCGTCCGCGCCGAAACGCTGGCCAGCACGGCACCCGAACACCCCGAAAGCCGCATGGCGGTCGCCCGCGCGGCGGTCGACGCCCGTGAATTCGAGCTGGCGCGCCGGGCGCTCGCGCCTTTGATCGGGACGGACGGCCAGCCCCGGCCGACCATGAAGGCCTGCCTGCTGATGGCCGAGATCGAGGAGGCCGAACATGGCGAAACCGGTGCGCTGTTCGAATGGCTGCAGCGCGCCTCGCGGGCGCCTCGCGACCCGGCCTGGGTGGCCGACGGCGTCATTTCGGACCATTGGTCGCCCGTGTCCCCCGTCACGGGCAAGCTCGATGCCTTCGTGTGGACGACGCCCGTCGAACGATTGAGTGCCCCGATCGATCTGCGGGCGCTGCGGCATAAGCCCGAGGCGCCGCAGGACGGCCCGCTCTTCCCCGCGCCGCCAAGGGATACCGGGAACCGCGACGCGACGGGGGAACAGTCGGGCGTCTTCCCGGGCTCGACCGGAGCCGCCGCTCCGATGGGGACGGCGGCGGACGAGGCCGAGCCGAGCGTCGACCGCCGCGAGGCCGTTTAGGTTCGGCCGTTGAAGGGCCCGGATCGGCAGCGCCCGGGCACACCCGATGGGGCCGTGCGCCACGGCGATCTCTTTGGAGCGCGCTTCCAGCGCCCACGCAGCCTTGCCAAGGCCGGACGATCTGGTATGAACAGGTCGCCTCGACTTGGCGGCCCGTTGCCGGTCGCCGATGGGTTTTGAGCCGCAATAGCTCAGCTGGTAGAGCACCTCATTCGTAATGAGGGGGTCGGGGGTTCGAATCCCTCTTGCGGCACCAATAAAATCAAGATCTTAGCCGAAACTAAGTACGGGTGATGACCTGCCTGATGAGCCTTGGTAAGCACCTGGTAAGCAGGATTGGAAACTTCCGGATCCTGAAGCCTGCAACCTAGTTGGTACGAGCGAGCGGGCGGGTGCGGCGGAGCGACCGCAGACTCTGGCTCAGTGGCTCCCGGCCAATTCGGACGGATATCGCGGAAGCGGATGTATGCGGCCGTTCTTC